>JBFKPQ010000037.1:0-19813 GCA_041628225.1 Acidimicrobiia bacterium
AACCAAACTCCCCCGTGGGTCTGCGGGTGGGGTTCGGCCCTCCGGGCCGAGTACGTCGGGAGTTTGTGGAGCAAACTCCCCCGTGGGTCTGCGGGTGGGGTTCGGCCCTCCGGGCCGAGTACGTCCCCCGGTGGTTTCCGGGATGGGGTTCGGCCCTCCGGGCCGAGTACGTCCCCCGGTGGTCTCAGCACGTGGTTCCTCCCCGATGAGCGGAGCGCGGGCTGTGGTTCCTCCCGCAACGCTCGCAGTCGCTCGCGGGGAAGGATCCGGAGAGCTGGGTTCGCCCGCTGGGGGAGGAGCGGGCTCGCTCACGGTCGCTCGCGGTGGTGGAAACCAGGGCGGCCCGGGTTGGGGCGAGCGAGCCGGCCGGGGTTTCAGGTCATCCGCTCACGGGGATGACTCCGTAGGACGGTTGTGAGCTGGTTTGAATCGGTGCGTCGGCCATGAGTCCAGCCTCGATCGAAGGTCCCGCGGTGCGGGGGGTCGAATCGCCAGGCGAATCCCCCGCGCGCGGGAGTGAACGACGCCTCTATACGTCTGCGGACACCAGTTGGCGCTCCTCGAGCGCCGGCGAGGACGGCCGCCGCCTCCTGGCCACCGCCACCGTCGCGATCGCCGCCGTCACCCCTGAGCCCACCGCAATCGCCCACACCACCATGTGGTTGCTCCCCAACACTGCCGAACCGACACCGAGAAACGGCGCACGGCCTCGCGCCGGATCGAGCGCCCAGGCGCTGATCCGCAGGAAGACGGCGAACGTCATCGCCGACACACCCAAACGAACCGCCAACGTGCGCACCATCCGGGCTCGCTCGTCCGACAGCGCCACCGCCATCGAGCCCAGCACGATGAGGGCGGCACTGGCGACCACCGCAACGATGGTCAAGGCCGTTCGAGCCCGAGCTGTCGACCGGGCGCCGATCGGCTGACCGTCGCCCTCCACGACCACCATCGACAGGTCCTCAACGATGGCATCGACGGCGGCGGGCGCCAGCGGTAGCCCGACAGCTTCGGCGCGATCGACGAGAACATGAGCCAAGGGCTCTGTGACGCCCCGTACGTCAATCGTGGCAGTCGTGTGAGACGGAGCGACTGCGGCGGCCACGACCTGCCCGACCACGACTTCGACGGCGCCCGTCACGTCGGGATCGGACATCAGATCGCGCGCGGCGCGTTCGGCATCGGGGCCGGACAACTGACCGGCCGCGGCGAGAGCATCCGCCATCCAGTCGACGAGGCGCTCGGCAACGACCTCGGTGCCGATGACAGAGCGAACCGCTTCCGCCATCGCCGCCTCGTCGGTAGCGACGGCGCGCCCCCACAGCCCGACCAACAACGTGGTCGTGGCAAGTCCGAACGCCCACAACACGACGGCGAGCGTCCAGGGGCGGCGGTGAGAGCGTAGGAAGGAAACGAACCTGTGCATGACAGACTGCGAGGTCGAAAGAGTAGCGCCCTCGGCGGCCTATTCCGTCAATCCAGGTCGAGCGATCATCCCTCGGACCCTGCGGATGTCCTCGGCGATCCCGGCGCGCAGCGCGGCGAGATCGGCGGCGATGGTAAGCATCGTGAATCCCCGATCGAGCCTGTCCCGGGCGGTGGCAACGCTCGTATGGATTCCGGCCACAACGCCGTGACGGCGACATCCCGCCACGATGGTGTCGAGCGCCTCGAGGAAGTCGGGATGTTCGCCCTCCGGTCCGTGTCCGAGGCTGATCGACAGGTCGGCCGGACCCACGTAGATCGCCTCCACTCCCGGCACCGTGAGAATGCCGTCGAGGTCGGCGACGGCCGCGGCGGTCTCGATCATCGGTAGGAGCGCGACGTCAGCGTTGGCCCGTTCGAAGTAGTCGGGTCCCTCGACCTGGGCGGCGCGCGTCGGGCCGAAGCTGCGGGAACCTCCCGGAGCGTATCGAGCGGCTCGCATGGCGGCCTCGCACTCGGCGCGGCTGTTCACCATCGGCACGATCACCCCCATGGCACCCGCGTCGAGGGCCTTGCCGATGTGGCCCGGTGTGTTCTCCAGGACACGCACCACCGGCGTCGGCCCGTCCATCGCCTGCAGCATCGGCACCATGTCCACGTACCCGATGAGACCGTGCTGCATGTCGAGGCACACATAGTCGAGGCCGGTCGCCGACATGACTTCTGACGAAACCGACGTCGGCATCGATACCCACCCGCCGAAGCAGGGTTCCGCCGCCGTCCATCGTTCGCGCATGAGATTCGGTCGCATGCCGTCACCGTAACCACCACGGGCGACGAACGAGACCGCGGGACGGGTGTCGCCTTGACCGGGACCGTCGTCGCTCCATAACGTTGCCTCGATGAATCGTCACGAGGACACCGAAGCGGTCAGAGCAGGTCTCGACCGCAGCCCACACGACGAGACGGCCGAGGCGCTGTTCCTCACGTCCGGTTATGTCTACGAGTCGGCGGAAGAGGCCGAAGCGGCGTTTGCCGGTGACATCGATCGCTACATCTACTCGCGATATGGCAACCCAACGGTCACGATGTTCACCGAGCGCCTCCGTCGTCTCGAAGGAGCCGAGGCCTGCTTCGCCACCGCATCGGGCATGGCTGCCGTGTTCACGGCACTCATCGCTTCGCTGAAGTCGGGAGATCGGGTGGTCGCCTCGCGCGACCTGTTCGGATCCTGCTATCTCATCCTGTCGGAGATCCTGCCCCGCTGGGGCATCCACACAGACTTCGTCGACGGTGCCGACCTCGATCAATGGGAGCGTGCGCTGGAGGCTCCCGCCCGTGTCGTCTTCTGCGAGACCCCCTCGAACCCCATGCAGCGCCTCGTGGACATCCGCGCCGTGGCAGACCTCGGCCACGCCGCCGGAGCGACGGTCATCGTCGACAACGTGTTCGCCACTCCCGTGCTGCAGAAGCCGCTCGAACTCGGGGCGGATCTGTCGGTGTATTCGACGACGAAGCACCTCGACGGACAGGGCCGGACGCTGGGCGGGGCCATCCTCGGGTCCGCCGACTATCTCGAGGAACACGTGAAGCCGTTCATCCGCCACACGGGTCCGGCGCTCAGTCCGTTCAACGCGTGGGTCCTGGTCAAGGCGCTCGAGACGCTGACGCTGCGCGTCGACCGCCAGACCGCCACCGCGCTCCGGATCGCCGAACATCTCGAGGAACATTCGGCGGTTCGGCGCGTCTGGTATCCGTGGCTGCCTTCGCACGAGCAGGCCGACCTCGCCCGGCGTCAGATGCGCGCCGGTGGGACGGTCGTCACCTTCGAGGTGGACGGCGGCAAGCCGGCCGCGTTCGCGGCGGTGAATCGCCTCGATGTGTTCGACATCTCCAACAACCTCGGCGATGCCAAGAGCCTCGTGACCCATCCGGCCAGCACCACGCATCGGCGCTTGGGCGCCGAGGTGCGGAGGGAGATGGGCATCACCGACGGCGTGCTGCGCCTGTCCATCGGACTCGAAGATGCCGACGACCTGCTGGCCGATCTCGACCAGGCGCTGGCGTGAGGTACGTACTCGGCATCGATATCTCCACGACCGCCACCAAAGCGGTCCTCGTCGACGAGACCGGGACGGTGGTGGGAGTCGGAACGTCCGAGTACTCCTACGACAGTCCGCAGCCGGGTTGGACAGAACAAGACCCGGCGCGGTGGTGGAAGGCAACCGTGGCCGCGATCCGGGACGTGCTGGCAGCGACCGGCGTCCGCGGCGACGCCATCGAAGCGGTCGGCTTGACCGGACAGATGCACGGCCTCGTGATCCTGGACGACAGTCGGCGAGTGTTGCGCCCCGCCATCCTGTGGAACGACCAGCGCACCGAAGCCGAATGCGACCAGATCCGTCAGCGGGTCGGACGCGACCGGTTGCTGGAGGTTGCCGGCAATGATGCCCTCACCGGATTCACGGCTCCGAAGATGCTGTGGGTTCGCAACCACGAACCAGACGTCTTCCGTCGAGTGGCACATGCGCTGCTTCCCAAGGACTACGTCCGCCTGCGACTCACCGACGAGCTCGCCACCGACAAAGCCGGCGCCGCGGGTACCCTGCTCTTCGACGTCGCCGCGCGGGACTGGTCCGGCGAAGTACTCGACGCACTCGACATACCCGCCGGGTGGTTGCCGCCGACCCATGAAGGCCCGGACGTCACCGGATACGTGACGAACGGGGCGGCTGAGGCCTCCGGGCTGGCCGCGGGGACACCCGTCGTGGCGGGTGGCGGCGATCAGGCAGCCAACGCCGTCGGTGTGGGTGCGGTGATGCCGGGAGTCGTGGCGCTGTCGCTGGGAACGTCGGGTGTCGTATTCGGTTCGACCTCAGCACCGACCGTCGCGGTGGACGGGTGGCTGCACGCGTTCTGCCACGCCGTGCCAGGGATGTGGCACCTCATGGGAGTGATGCTGTCGGCCGCCGGAAGCCTGCGCTGGTACCGGGACACCTTGGCTCCGGGCATCTCCTTCTCCGACCTCGACCTCGAGGCCTCCGCGGCGGCGCCGGGCGCGGACGGTGTCATCTTCCTTCCGTACCTGACCGGAGAACGGACGCCACACGCCGATCCGCAGGCCACCGGGGCGTTCGTGGGGATGACGGTGCGGCACGACCGCGCCCATCTCACGCGGGCAGTACTGGAAGGCGTGGCGTTCGGGCTGCGCGACAACCTCGACGCCATGAAGGCGGCCGGATTCGACGACGTGCGCCAGATCCGCGCCTCGGGCGGCGGTACGGCCAGCCTGGTGTGGCGCCAGATCCTCGCCGACGTGTTGGGGGCGGAGATCGTCGCCACCTCGACCACCGAAGGTGCCGCCTACGGAGCCGCGATGCTCGCCGCGGTGGGGACCGGTTGGTTTGGCGACGTGCCGGACGCCTGCGATCGGTGGATCACGGTCGGGTCGGTCACCGCACCCGGCCCGGACTCCGCAGCCTACGACGGGCCGTACGACCGTTACCGCCGGCTCTATCCGGCGCTGCGCGACTGGTTCCGCTCCTGACCGTGCATGGACGCGCCCTCGCCGCCATCTTGGCGGCGTCGATCGGATGGGGCCTGGCCGGGGTAGGCGTGCGGGCCTTGTTCATCGATGGCGTGTCGACGTTCACCGTGGTGCTCGGGCGGGTCGTGCTCGCCACGTTGGCGATGGTGGCGTTCTTTGTCGCAAGACGGCAGCGCCTCGACCAACAGGTGTGGCGTCGGGGCGGTGCCATAGGCCTGCTGCGCATCGGCTTGGCACCCACGTTCTTCATCGCTTCGCTCCAGTACATATCGGCTGGGTTCGAAGCGTTGGTCATCACGCTCGTCCCGGTCACGACCGCTGCGCTGGCGCACGTCTGGATCGGTGAGCGCATCACGGTCCGCCAGCTCGTCGGCCTCGTGCTCGGCCTCGCCGGAACCGCCATTCTCATCTTGTCGGGTGACTCGGGCATCGCCGAGGGAGGCAACACGCTCATCGGCGGGGGCCTGGCACTGGCGGGCGTCGTGAGCGGATCGGCGTCAGGGGTGATCGCCCGCCGGTACGCGCCGTTTCACCGGACCGC
The DNA here is from genome assembly GCA_041628225.1 of Acidimicrobiia bacterium. GTDB lineage: Bacteria > Actinomycetota > Acidimicrobiia > Spongiisociales > JAENVV01 > JBFKPQ01. The sequence continues at coordinate 5,514 of JBFKPQ010000037.1, forward strand.
CGACCTGGCCGTCCCGATGTTCGTGGCGGGTGCGCTCGTGGTGGTCGTGCTGGCGGGTGCGCTCGGAGGAATCGACCCGGCTCCGCTCGACGCCACCGGCTGGATCCTGCTCGTCGCGCTGGCCTTGGGCAGCACGCTCCTGCCGTTCGTAGCCACGCTGTACGCCTCGGCCCATGCTTCGGCCACCCGGGTGGCGCTGACCGGTTACCTGGCGCCCATCATCGGACTGGTGGGCGGCGTGGTCCTTCTCGACGAGGTCGTGACGCCGGCGATCGCGGTCGGAGGAGCCTTGACGATCGTGGGGGTCGTGGTGGTCGGCCTTGCCCGTCAGCCGGCTCCGGCCGCGGCGTAGCCGGAGCCCACCGGCGCGGTACGATCCGAGTAGTGCCGTTGCGAGGATCGACATGCGCTTCTTGAACAACCAGCCCGCTCCGTTCGACCTGACATATGGTGACGTGTTCATGGTGCCGGCCATGTCGGACGCGATGAGTCGCCTCGACGTCGATCTGACCACACCCGATGGCGTGGGGACGACCCTGCCGATCGTGGTGGCCAACATGAATGCAGTGGCCGGCAAGCGCATGAGTGAGACCGTCGCGCGCCGCGGCGGTATCACCGTGATCCCGCAAGACGCTCCAGCGGAGGTGCTCGCCAGTGTCGTGTCCGGAGTGAAGACGGCCAGCACCGTCTATGAGACCCCCATCACCCTGACACCCACCGACACTGTCGCCGACGCCATGGCCCTCATCTACAAGCGCGCCCACGGTGCCGTGATCGTCGTGGACGACGGTCGGCCCGTTGGGATCTTCACCGAGACCGACGCCGTCGGTGTCGATCGCTTCAGCCCGCTATCAGAGGTGATGCATTCGGACCTCGTCACGGTCGAGGCCGACACGCCGCTCGAGTCGATGTTCGATCAGCTCGCGCACGAGCGGTTGACCGTGGCCCCGGTCGTGCGCGACGGGCGTCTCGTCGGTGCCATCACCCGCAAGGGAGCGCTCCGGTCGGCCATCTATACGCCCGCCACCGATACCGACGGTCGCCTTCTCGTGGCGGTCGCCGTCGGGATCAACGGCGATCCGGCCCGTCGCGCCGCAGAAGCCCTCGAACTCGGCGCCGATCTGATCGTCGTCGACACCGCCCACGGTCATCAGACGAAGATGTTGAAGGTGTTGCGCGACGTCCGTCACGCCGTCGGGAAGACGCCCCTCGTCGCCGGCAACGTCGTGACCGCCCAAGGGACAGCCGACCTGATCGATGCCGGTGCCGACATCGTCAAAGTGGGTGTCGGACCGGGCGCAATGTGCACGACGCGCATGATGACCGGAGTCGGGCGCCCGCAATTCTCTGCGGTTCTCGAATGTGCCGCCGAAGCGCGCCGGCTCGGCAAGCACGTGTGGGCCGACGGTGGCGTTCGGTACCCGCGCGATGTCGCCCTGGCCCTGGCGGCAGGAGCGGCTTCGGTCATGATCGGCTCCTGGTTCGCCGGTACGTTCGAAGCCGCCGCCGACTCGCAGCGCGACGCCGATGGTCGGTTGTACAAGGAGAACTACGGCATGGCGTCGCAGCGGGCGGTCCAGTTGCGGACCCGCCGCGACAGCGAGTTCGAGCGCGCCCGGAAGGAGCTCTTCGAAGAGGGGATCTCAACGAGCCGCATGTATCTCGACCCCGGTCGCCCCGGAGTGGAGGATGTGATCGATCAGATCGTGGCCGGTGTGAGGTCGGCTTGCACGTATGCGGGGGCTGCGTCGATCGACGAGTTCCACGAGCGGGCGGTCATCGGTGTGCAGTCGGCATCCGGCTACGAAGAAGGGCGTCCGCTCGATACGAGCTGGTGACGCTCAACCGACCGTCTTGCGCAACCGGCCGCCGCCGTCGGGTTCGAATCCCATGTCGCGCAAGTACCGCTCGTGGGCGGCCACCGGCGCCTCGGTGATGAGGGTGATCCCGGCCGGAAGAGGGCTCTGCGTCCCGTAGAGATAGCGGCCGGCCTTCGAATCGCGATAGCGGGGGATCACGTAATCCATGTCGAGTTGCCAGGTGGCGTCGTCCCGCTGTCGGGCGACCCACACACCGACCGGCACGGCGTTGCGCAACACGGCGAACACGGTGGCGCCGGCATCCGGCGGTGCTGCGTCGGGCATGTAGCGGGCGATGTCGTCGGCGTAGAAGTCGAGGAACTTGGCCAGATAGGCGCTGTCGGGCTGGATCTCGAGGGTCGAGAAGTAGTCCTCCTGCACCGACATGCGCCACAGGTACCAGATGTCGATGACCACGATCACCCCGTTGACGACGGCCACCGGCCAGGACCGGATGAGCACCGCGTACACCGTGAACACCGCGGCGCCGATGAGGTTGATGATCCGGAGCCGCCACAGCGATTGCATCATCAGCGAGATGACGACGAGGACCGAGCCCGCGTAGCCGATGAGTTCGTAGATGGCGGCGCGCGACATGGGAAGAGCATCGTACCGGCGGCGTGCGGTGCGACCACGACCCATGCGGGTAGGTTGGGCGGCGTGGGCCGCACCTACTCGACCGACGAGATCACCGTGTACTGGGATCCGAAGCGTTGCATTCACACCGCGATCTGCCTCAATGCACTCCCTGAGGTGTTCGACACGGAGCGCCGACCGTGGGTCACCATCGAAGGAGCGTCTGCCGCTGAGGTTCGCGACGCCATCGAGAAATGTCCGAGCGGGGCTCTGACCTACGAGCTGGCGGATGGGACACGCGAAGCGCCGTGCCGGCCGACCGAGATATCGGTGCGACCGAACGGTCCGCTTTCGGTGCGCGGCGACTTCGAAGTGACCGACAAGGACGGCAACGTGTTCGGGGTGGGCCCGCGTGCCACGTTGTGTCGGTGTGGCAACACCCGCAATGCGCCGTTTTGTGACCTGTCGCACCGACGAGTCGGGTTCCTCGACAATCCCCACGCGGTCGCTCTCGAGCGGGAGACGGCCGAATCGCCGGCGACCATCACTTGGACGGACGAGTGATCAACCGGCTGCGATGAGTGCCAGACCGGTGAGTGTCGTCGCGACTCCGGCGCGTTGCGGGCCCGTCAACTGCTCACCGAGGATGAGCTTGGCGAGGAACAGCGTCACAGCTGGATAGACCGACGTCACGACGGTGACCATGCTCAGCAACCCGGATCGAACCGCCAAGACAAAGAACACGTTGGCGACCATGTCGAGCGAACCGGCCCAGAGCGCGGTCTGCACACCAACGGCTCGAGGTCGCCCGTCTCGCACCAGGGCGAACGGGGCCACGACGGCGAGCGCGGCGATCTTGGCGGCCAGGAGCGGCCACATGCCCGCGGTGTCCGCCGGCTGTGCGATCAAGATGAAGAACGCCGCGAACCCGACGCCGGACAGGGCGGCCGCGACGGCCGTCGTCCGGTCGATGGGCTGTTGGTCGGCACGCCGCGTGCCCGTGACGAGGGGAATGGCGATGATGGCGAGGACGGCGCCCGCGAGTGCGGCGGGGCCGGGTCGCTCGCCGAGCGCCAAACCGGCCGCGAACGGCAGCACAGCAGACACGATGGCGGTGAGCGGAGCGACGACCTTCACGGGTCCGCGTGCGAGCGACCAGTAGAGCAGGGCGATCCCGAGGACCCCGGCGACGCCGGCGCCGGCGCCCCACCAGAAGTCGGCGGAGGCCGCCTGGGCCGGCATGAGCATCACGAGCGCGGCTGCGACCACCAAGGCGGCCGTGGTCGAAACGGCGGTGACGGTCAGCACCGAGGTTCGTTTGGTCGCCATGCCGCCGAGAAAATCGGCGACACCGAAGCTGAGGGCCGCGCCGACGGCCAGCAGGATCGTCACGCGTGGCGCGTGCGGAAATGCTCACCGATCAGTTTGACGTCCTCGGCGCGGTCGCGCCGGGTCACGAGCACGGCGTCGGCCGTCTCGACCACCACGACGTCATCGAGTCCGAGCACCACGATCGGCCGGCCGGTGGATCGGACATACGAACCCCTGGTGCCGGGTGCCAGCACATCGCCGACCATGACGTTGCCGTTCGAGTCGGCCGGGGACACGTCGTAGAGAGCCGCCCAAGACCCGATGTCGTTCCATCCGGCATCGAGCGGCAGCACCACGCCGTGGTCGGTGTGTTCCATGACGGCGTAATCGATCGAATCGGACGGCGACGTCGCCCAGGCGTCGGCGTCCAGCGCGATGATGTCGCCCGACCGGGCCGACGAAGCGACCGCGGCCTTGGTGTGCGTTGCGATCTCGGGTGCGTGCAACGCCAGTTCGGCGAGATAGCGATCGGCGCGAAACGCGAACATGCCCGAGTTCCACAGGTAGCCGTCGTCGACGTAGCGCTGGGCGGTGTCGGCGTCGGGCTTCTCGACGAAGGAGTCGATGGCCGCGCCGGATGCCAGCGACGCGCCTGGCTTGATGTAGCCGTACCCCGTGACGGGGCCGGTTGGGACGATCCCGAACGTCACGAGGTGGCCCTCTGTCGCCAGGTCGGTGGCTTGGCGAACGACGTCTGCAAAGGCGTCGACGTCTTGGATGAGGTGATCGGAAGGAAGAACGACCACGATCGCGTCCGGATCGAGGCGGCGCGCCACGTGACAGGCGGCCCCCACCGCCGGGGCGGTGTTGCGCCCGGCCGGCTCGAGGATGACGAGTGGGTCGACCTGGGCGAGTTGCGACTCCACCTGATCGAGGTGGCGGGCGTTACACACGACGATGGGCCGGCTCACGCCGTGCAGACGCTCCAATCGGGCCGCGGTCAGCTGAACCATCGTCTCCGAACCGATGAGCCGGTGGAATTGCTTGGGAGCGGAATCGCGCGACAAAGGCCACAACCGGGTACCGGACCCGCCGGAGAGGATGACCGGGACGATCATTGGCCGGTGAACTCGGGCGGACGCCGCTGCACGTAGGCCGCCATCGCTTCGGCGAGGTCGGCCGACCGTAGGTGCGACGTGTTGTAGAGCGCGACGTAGTCGAGCGCTTCCTCGACCGTGCGGCTCTCTCCGGCTTGCAGGATGTGCTTGACGCCCTGCACGACCAGCGGAGAGTTGGCGGCGATCTCGGCGGCCATCTCGTGGGTCGCCTTCATGAGAGCGTCCTGGTCGTCGAACACGTCGTTGACGAGGCCGATCTCGGCGGCACGCGCTCCGTCGACGTCCTTGCCGGTGTAGGCGAGCTCGGCGACGTGGCCGGCGCCGACGATCATCGGCAGGCGTTGTAGCGTGCCGACGTCGGCGACGATGGCGATCTTCGTCTCCCGAACGCTGAACGACGCATCGGTGGTCGCCAGCCGGATGTCGGCCGCCGTGATCAGGTCGATGCCGCCGCCAATGCAGTGCCCGTGCACGGCTGCGATGACGGGTTTGGGGCATTCGGCCACCGAGGTCATCGTCCACTGCATCTTCTTGATCTCGCGGTACGTTTGCTTGGCGCCCGCCGCCGGTGAGGCACTCACCCCGCCGAGATCGAGTCCTGCGAATTCGACGAGGTCGAGTCCGACCGTGAATGACGGCCCCTTGGCGGCGATCACCACGACCCGCACGTCGTCATCGTTGCCGACCGCCTCCATGGCCCGGGGGAGGTCTTCCCAGAAGGCTTTGCCCATGGCGTTGCGCTTTTCGGGTCGGTCCAGCCACACCGTGGCGATATGGTCGGCGATCTCGACGGAGATGACATCGGAGTGGAATTCCATGGCCGCAGATTAGGCCGCAACGTTGGCACGCTCCAGCCGCCCGTAGGTCACTGTGAGTGGTGTAGGGTCGGTAGCGGCCTCGGCCGCGACTCTCTTGGGCCGCATGAGGGGGGCCCACACATCGCAGACTCGACACTGGAGGCAACGTGTCACGCTGGCGCATCTTGTCCGTTCTGTCCACGCTGGGGCTGATCTTCAGCCTCGTTCCCGTGGTGGCGTTACCCGCATTGGGTCAGCCGACCGGGGTCATGATCAACGAGATTCGCATCGATCAGCCGTCGACCGACAACGATGAGTACTTCGAACTGGTCGGCGGTGCTGGTGCAGCGTTGGATGGTTTGACCTATGTGGTGATCGGTGATGGGACCGGCGGTAGCGGCGTCATCGAGGCGGTCGTCGATCTGACGGGTAGCTCTATCGGTGCGTCCGGGTTCTTCGTGGCGGCAGAGACCACGTTCACCATCGGTTCGGCCGACCTGACGACCACGCTGAACTTCGAGAATTCCGACAACGTGACGCATCTCCTGGTCGAGGGGTTCACCGGCGAAAGCGGCGACGATCTCGACATCGATGACGACGGAACGTTGGATACCACTCCGTGGACATCCGTCGTGGACTCGGTCGCGTTGATCGAAACCGTCGGCTCTGGTGACCTGGTCTACTCGGCAACCACGGTCGGGCCTGACGGTTCGTTCGTTCCGGCGCACGTCTACCGGTGCGCGAGCTGGGAGATCGGCGCATTCGACTCGGCCGGCGGTGACGACACCCCGGGAGCGGTCAACGCGTGTGCGGCTGCGCCTCCTGCCGTGACGCTGTCGGAGATCCGTATCGACCAGCCGTCGACCGACAACGACGAGTACTTCGAGCTGGCCGGCGCCGCCGGTACTGCGCTCGACGGTCTCTCATACCTCGTCATTGGGGATGGAACGGGTGGCAGCGGTGTCGTCGAAGCAGTCGTCGATCTGACAGGAACCTCCATCGGTGGGTCGGGCTTCTTCGTGGCGGCCGAGAGCACGTTCACCCTCGGGACCGCCGACCTGACGACGAGCCTCAACTTCGAGAACTCGGACAACGTCACGCACCTGCTCGTCTTCGAGTTCACGGGGGCCAGCGGCGACGATCTCGACACCAACGACGACGGTGCCTTTGACGCCACACCGTGGTCGGCGGTGGTGGACTCGGTCGCGTTGATCGAGACCGTCGGATCTGGTGATTTGGTCTATTCGACGGCGACGGTCGGGCCGGACGGTTCGTTCGTTCCTGGGCACGCCTATCAGTGTGCGTCGTGGGAGATCGGCGGGTTCACGCTGGGGACCGACGACACGCCCGGCGCGGCCAACCCGTGCACGGCCGAGCCTCCCGCGGTTGCGCTCTCGGAGATCCGCATCGATCAGCCGTCGACCGACAACGATGAGTATTTCGAGCTGGCCGGCACCGCCGGTACAGCTCTCGACGGACTCACCTATCTGGTCATCGGCGACGGGACCGGCGGTAGCGGCGTCGTCGAGGCGGTCGTCGATCTCGGTGGCCAGACCATACCGGCGTCGGGGTTCTTCGTCGCCGCAGAAAGTACCTTCTCGATCGGCACGGCCGACCTGACGACGAACCTGAACTTCGAGAACTCCGACAACGTCACGCATTTGCTCGTGCAGGGCTTCACCGGGGCGAACGGCGACGACCTGGACGCCGACGACGACGGGGCTCTAGACACGACACCATGGACGGCGATCGTCGATTCGGTGGCGCTCATCGAGACCGTCGGGTCCGGCGACCTCGTCTACTCGTCGACGACGGTCGGACCTGACGGCTCGTTCGTGCCGGGCCACGTCTACGTGTGCGAAGGCTGGCAGATCGGCGGGTTCTCGCTCGGGACCAACGACACGCCGGGTGGGGACAACTGCGCCCCGCCCGATCCGCTCGGCGCATGCGGCGACCCGGCGACGCTCATCAGCATCATTCAGGGATCGGGCATGGCCAGCCCCGAGGTGGGCAACACCCATGTGATCGAAGGCGTTGTCGTGGGTGACTTCCAAACCGGTCTCGGCGGCTTCTTCGTGCAAGAAGAAGACGTCGAGCAGGACGGTGATCCTGCTACTTCCGAAGGCATCTTCGTGTTCGGCTCGTCGATCGACGTCTCCGAAGGCGAGGTCGTGCGGGTGATCGGCCCGGTGTCGGAGTTCTTCGATCACACGCAGCTCACCATGAACGATGCCCTGAGCTGCGCCACCGGCGCCACCGTGACGCCGGCCACGCCGACGCTTCCGGTCGCCGACCTCGGTGACTGGGAAGCCTGGGAAGGCATGGCGATCCACATCGTCCAAGAGCTGACGGTCAGCGACAACTTCAACCTCGGCCGGTTCGGCGAGGTCGTGCTGTCGGTCGATGGACGGCTCGAGAACCCGACCGCCGTTGCGCTCCCCGGAGCTCCGGCTGCGGCGGTGAGCGACCTGAACCAGCGGCGCAGCATCCAGATGGACGACGGGACCACGGCGCAGAACCCGATTCCGGTACCGCCGTACTTCGCACCCGACGGGACGCTGCGCGCCGGTGACACGGCCCCGGGCTTGACCGGTGTGCTCGGCTACTCGTTCGGCGCCTACGAGGTGCATCCGACGGTGACGCCGACGTTCACACGTGACAATCCGCGGCCGGTGGCGCCTCCCGAGGTGGGAGGCACGCTCACCGTGGCGGCGTACAACGTGTTGAACTACTTCACGACGATCGACGACGGAACCCCGATCTGTGGACCGCTCGCCGATCAGGGCTGCCGTGGCGCGGACACGGCCGACGAGTTCGACAAGCAGCGCACGAAGATCATCGACGCCATCTCGACCCTCGACGCCGATGTGGTCGGCCTCATGGAGATCGAGAACAACGCCTCGGCGTCGACGGCCGACCTGGTGGCCGGCCTCAACGACGCCGTGGGCGCCGGTACGTATGACTTCATCGACACCGGCACCGTCGGTGCCGACGCCATCAAGGTGGCGGTCATCTACCAGCCGTCGATGGTGACGCCGGTCGGTGCCTACGCGGTTCTCGACAACTCGGTGGACAGCACGTTCAACGACGACAAGAACCGACCGGTGGTCGCGCAAACGTTCATGGAGAACTCGACGGGAGAGGTGTTCACCGTGGCGGTGAACCATCTCAAATCGAAGGGCTCGCCGTGCGATGACGTGGGCGACCCGAACGCCGGCGACTTCCAGGGCAACTGCAACGGCGTCCGGACCGCGGCAGCCGAGGCGATGGCCGACTGGTTGGCGACCGACCCGACCGGGTCGGGCTCGGACCGCAACCTGATCATCGGCGACCTGAACGCCTACGTGAACGAAGATCCGATCATGGCTCTGAAAGCCGCCGGTTACAGCGATCTCGTCGCTCACTTCGGTGGACCGGACGACTATTCGTTCGTGTTCTTCGGCGAGCGCGGGTATCTCGACTACGGGATGGCTTCGCCGGCCATGCACGACCGGATCACGGGAGCGGCCTTCTGGCACATCAACGCCGATGAGCCTCGGGCACTCGACTACAACAACTTCAACCAGCCGGAGCTGTATCAACCGGACGAGTTCCGGTCGTCCGATCACGATCCGGTCGTGATCGGCGTCAAGCTGGCCGACGCCCGAGGTGACAAGGAAGCGGTGCTCGACGGGTTGCTGGAGTTGTATCCGACCGGCGACAAGCAGGTCGACAACCAACTCGCCGACATCATCGCCAAGGTGACCGCCAGCCTCGACCCGGCGTACTGGACCGGCGACAACACGCTCGACCCGGCCACCGGCGAGGACGTTTTCGCCCTCGAGTCAACGGCGATCCGCAAGCTGACGTCGATTGCTTCTGCAGGCGGCACCGCCTCGGCCGAAGCAGGCGACCTGGCGGCGGCGCTCGTCGACGTCGACCGGGTGATCGCCCAAGTGGCCCTCGTAAACGCCGATGGATTGTCGGTCACCAAGACGGCGAGGGCTCACGACCTGATGGCCGAGGCCGCCGCGCAGACAGCGGCCGGCGAGTACGCAACCGCGGCCACCACGTACAAGCGGGTGTGGCTGCTGGTGCAGTCCGGCTAGGTGTGGGAAGGGGCGGGCCCGGAGGGGCCCGCCCCTATCCGAAGGTGATTTCGATCATCGGTGCCGCCCGCACCAGGTGATCGAGTTCGGCCTGGGTCGAATACCAGCTCGCCTGACGCGTCTCGAAGAACCGCCGGCGAATCTCCAGATCGTCCACGACACGAGCCCGACCGGCGACCCTGTTCCCTTGAACGTCGACGATCACGGTTGGGTCGGCGAGGATGTTCGCCAGCCAATCGCGCGGTCCCGGGGTACCGGTGATGAGATACCGATCCTCGAACCACCATGCCCAGATCTCGACGGTCGAAGGTCGGCCGGAGTTGCGGCCGATCGTGGTCAGGTCGACGGTGAGCGTCGTCTCGAGCAGCCGCCGAACGTGTGCCTCCAAGCTATTTGACGGCGAACGCCAGTTTCATGTTGGCGTGGAACTGGGTGACCTTGCCGTCCTTGACGCGGGCCGTCATGCTCTGCACCTCGACGCCGGTGATGCCTTGCACGGACTCCGACGCCTTGGCGACGCCACGCTGGACGGCGTCCTCGAAGCTCTCGGTCGAGATGCCGATGACTTCGATGACCTTGACGACGCCCTGGTCGATGTAGTCGGACACGGTGTTTCCTCCTTGGGGGTACCGGTGACAGAACCTAGTCGCGGGCGCCGATCACGATCTGGGCAACATCGATCCGTCCTACCGTGAACCCCGCCTCGCAGTACGCGAGGTAGGCCTTCCACATGCGTCGGAAGCGTTCGTCGAAGCCGTCGATGGGCCAGGCGTCGTCGAATTGCTGGTGCCACAGCGCCAGCGTCTTCGCATAGTCGAGGCCGAACGTGTCGGCACCATGCCACGAGAGACCGGCTGCGGTCGCGAGTCGCTGGAGGAGGCCCATCGACGGGAGCATTCCCCCAGGGAAGATGTAGCGGCGGATGAAATCCTCGTTGGAGCGGTAGGCCTCATACGCGTCATCGTCGATGATGATCGCCTGGATGCCGGCCCGTCCTCCTGGCTCGAGTACCGCTTCGACGGTGGCGAAGAACTCAGGCCAGCGCCGCTCGTCGATCGACTCGATCATCTCGATGCTGACCACCCGGTCGTACGTGCCGGTTTCGTCGAGGAAGTCCTGCAGTCGCACGTCGATCGAACCGGTGAGGCCTCCGGCCGAGGCCAGGTCATGGACGTGTCGTGCTTGTTCTTCGGCGATGGTCAATGTCGTCACGTGACAACCCAACTCGGCGGCGTACACGGCGAACGCGCCCCAACCCGATCCGATCTCCAACACCCGCTGCCCAGATTGGAGATCGGCGATGCGGGCCATCGCCGCATACTTGGCGCGCTGAGCTTCCGCAAGGCTGCTGTTCGGGTCGGTGAACCTCGCCGACGAATACGTCATGGACGGGTCGAGCCATCGGGCGTAGAAGTCGTTGCCCAAGTTGTAGTGGTCGGCCATCGTGTCGACGGCGACTTCTGCGTGCCCGCTGGGGAGCATGGCAGCCAGCGAACGACCCCAGCGGTACAGCCGAGGATGCCGTTGAGCCCAGTCGTGCTGATTCGCGGCCGCGAACGTGAAGAAGGCCGCGAGGTCGTCCGTGTCGAGAGCACCTTCGAGGTACGCCTCGGTGAGGGCGTTCGATCCACCCGACGCCACCGCTCGCAACAATCCGGGCCGCCGGAGTGTGACCGAGGCGCTCGGTCCGGGCTCGGATCCTTCGAGTGTCAGGTCACCGTCCGGGCCGTGGATCTCGAGGCGGCCGGAGCGCACCCCGCGTTGCAGAACGGCGGCGATCGCACGATCGATCACGCCGCCGCCTCGGGTACCGATACGGGCGGGGGTGCTTCCGGTCGGGATCGGTACGGCGCTCCTTTGCGCCACAGCCGTAGGGCCTCCCAATGGATGCCGGCCACCACCTTGAGGGTCATGAGCGGACGCGTGAAGAACAGTCGGGCCAGCGTCGCGGTCGAAAACGGCAAGCGCCGGCCGGTCATCGACGCCGAGAAGAGATGGCCGTCGGTATCGGCCTGGCGGACGGCTACCGACAGCTGCTCAGCCGGCTCTCGGAGGGTGAACTCGTAGGTGGCTTCCATGTCGATGAAGGGCGACACGTAGAAGCGCTTGTCCCATCGGTGCTCGATGGTGTCGGATGAATTCACGTGCAAGAGATACGAATGCGATTCGCCAAAAGTGTTGTGCACCTCGTACAGAACGGCGCTCAGATCACCGGCCGGGTCCTCACAGAACCACAACGACAGCGGGTCGAACACGAACCCGAACATGCGCGGAAAGCAGAGAATGCGAACGCGGCCTCCAGTCTCGAGCCCGGCCTCGTCGAGGATCGCGTCGATCCAGGGGCGCAGCGGTGTGCCGTCTCGCGGGCCGTGGTCACGGTCCCGAAACGAGAACAGGTTCCAGCGGTTGTGAGAGAAGAACCGAGTTCGGGCCGCGGTTTCACCGAGCCGGTCGATGTCGAGGAGCACCCAGAACACGCGATATGCGAAACGGTGGCGGCGCGGTCGCATCCGCTGGTGCACCACGGTTCCTTCGTAGACAGCTGCGCTCACGCGGCAATCTCCTCCCGGGCGGCGAGCAGGGCGTCGGCGGCGAGTTGCCCGGCCATGAGGCCGTCCTCGTGGAAACCGTACCGGAAGTAGGCGCCGGCGTAGTAGGTGCGTCGTCTGCCTTGGAGGCTGGGCAGTTCCGCCTGGGCGGCGATGGCGGCCCGATCGAACATGGGGTGGTCGTACGACCAGCGTCCCAGGATTCCCCCTGGCTCTGACGTGGGGTTGAGCGTGACGAACACATCAGGCCCGGCGAGGTTCTGTAGGCGGTTCATCCAGTACGTCACCGCGGGCACCGAGCGAGCATCACCGGCGAGCACGTTCCAGCTCGCCCAGGCGCGGCGCCGGACGGGCATGTACGTCGAATCGGTGTGGAGCACGGCGTCGTTCGTGGAGTACCGGAATGCCGACAGTACGCGCCGTTCGTCTGCGGTGGCGTCGGGCCCGAGCAGTCGGAGGCTGGTGTCGGCATGGGTGGCGAGCACGACCGCGTCGGCGTGATGCGTCGAACCGGGAGTGTCGATCCGTACGCCCGTCGCCGTGCGTTCGATGCGCGTGACAGGAGTGTTGGTGAACACGCGGTCGGCGAACGGCTCGGTCAGCCTCTCGACGTAGGTGCGCGCCCCGCCGGATACCGTGCGCCACTGCGGGCGGTCCTTCAGTTGGATGAGCCCATGGTTGGCGAAGAACCGGATGAACGTGCCCGCCGGATAGGTGGCCATGTCGGCTTCCGGAGTCGACCAGATGGCGGCCCCCATCGGGAGGAGGTACCGGTCCCGGAACTCCGAGCTGTAGGGCTCGATGAGCTCTCCGAGAGTCATATTCGCCGGCACGCCGGTCCGGGCGAGGTCGGCCGCTGCCCGATTGAAGGCGATGATGTCGCGAATCATGCGCCAGTGGCCGGGCCGCGCCAGTGCGGTGGGCTCGGCCATGATGCCGCGCACACTGCCCTCGTATTCGACGGCACCGCGCCCCACGGCAAACGACATGTCGCTCGGCTCGGTGGCGACGCCGAGTTCGGCGAACAACGCGGTGAGGCGTGGGTAGGTGTGCTCGTTGTACACGATGAAGCCGGTGTCGACGGGAAAGGTCCGTCCGGCGAGGGTGACGTCGACCGTGTTGGTGTGGCCGCCGACCCACGAGCCGGCCTCGAAGACCGTCAAGCGGGCATGCGGGTGCAGACGGTGAGCTGCTCCGAGTCCGGCGATACCCGACCCGACGATGGCGATGTGCATGGTGAAGGACCTCCCCCATGCATACGGAGCCGAAACATCGGTGGATCAGTCGGCGTCGGCCGTCTCCCCGACCGGTACCAGTCGTTGGAGGCGGGGGAGGAGATCGAACCAGCGGTAGAACAGCAGTGTGGACGCCGCATAGAGCACCGCCATGACGACGAAGGGCGTCCGGAAGTCCCCTCCGGCCATGAGCGCCGCTCCCCAATAGCCGGCACCAGCCGACAGGGCGCTGCCGACGAAGGCACTGATGCCCGTATAGGTGGCCCGCTCGGTGGGATGGAGCCGGTCCATCGTGAAGTTCTCGTAGACGGGCCCCGACATGTTGAAGAGTCCCGTTCGCAGCACGAAGGCGAAACCGGCCAGCGAGACCACCTGGGTGGGGGCGGCGAGCGACGGGGAGTAGCCGAGCAGCAGGATGAACGGGATCGCGGCGGCCCGGGTCAGCCAGATGGCCCGCGTCGTGCCGAGCCACGCCACCGCTTTCGGGGCGGCGAGGGCTGAGACGGCCAAGACGAGGGAGCCGGCCGCGAAGATGATCCCCACCTCGTGCTCGTGGGCGTGGCCGTCCTCGACGAGGAACACGTTGGTGAGGCGCAGCACGAACCCGCCGCCGAGTGACAGCAGCGCTCCGATGGCCGCGAACCGGAACACGAGGAGCGGGTTGCGGAGCCCGAACACCGTTCCTTCGGCAGGTTCGAGGCGCGCCGCAGCCACCTCGTCCGACACGTAGCGCCGCATCAGCACGGCGGGGACGAGCGAAACGAACC
>JBFKPQ010000038.1:0-19717 GCA_041628225.1 Acidimicrobiia bacterium
CAGCAGGTGACCGACCGCGGTCGGATAGCTCTCGATGAGCCGCCCGCCCTCTCGGATCGTCTGTTCGGCCAAACCTGCGAGGTCGCCGTCTCCCGTGTAGAGGCTCAGCCACAGCAAGGCCTCGGCGGCGAGTGAACTCCCGGACGGGAGCGGGTTGTCCATCTGGTCCTTGGGGCGGGTGATGAGGCGTTCGGCGTCGGCGGCGGTCTGATGGAGCCCGGCCGATCCGGAGAAGAGGTTCGGGATCGACCGCGTCAGGTCTTCGGCGGCTCGATACCAGCGCACCTCGCCGGTGGCCATGTACAGCGTGAACAACCCGACCGCGTACGCGGCGTAGTCGTCGAGGAACCCCCCGACGCTCGAAACGGTCCCTTTGGCCCAGGAGCGACGCAACCGACCGTTCACGACGAGTTCGGACAACACGAATTCGGCATTGGCCCGGGCGGCGTCGAGGTAACGCGGTTCGTTCAAGACGGCGCCGGCTTCGGCGAAGGAGCGAAGAGCCAGCCCGTTCCAGGCGGTGATGACCTTGTCGTCGAGGCCCGGCCGCACCCGACGGGACCGCACCTTCAATAGCTGCCGAGTGGCTCGGTCGGTCGCCGCCGCGACGTCGTCGGGTTCCGAGCCATGTGCGGCTGCGACGTCGGATACCGATCGGGCCAGATAGAGGTGGTTGGCGCCCTCGAAGTTTCCGGCATCGGTCACCCCGAAGATCGCGGCGGCGACACCGGCGTCTTCGCCTGCTGCCGCGCGGAACTCGTCGACGTCGAACACGTAGAACTTGCCCTCTACCCCTTCGGAGTCGGCATCCTCGGCTGCGTACCAGCCGCCGGCGGGATCCGTGAGGTCGGCCGCGATGTAATCCAAAGTCCGTTCGGCGGTGTCCCGGAACGAGTCCGGCGCGCCAAGCTGCCAGGCCCGCAGGTAGAGCCGGGCGAGCTGTGCGTTCGTGTAGAGCATCTTCTCGAAATGAGGGATCCGCCAGCGGCCGTCGACCGCATATCGGAAGAAGCCTCCTCCGAGGTGGTCCTGCAGGCCACCGTTCGCCATCGCTTCCAGCGTGGCGAACGCCATGCTCCGCG
The DNA here is from genome assembly GCA_041628225.1 of Acidimicrobiia bacterium. GTDB lineage: Bacteria > Actinomycetota > Acidimicrobiia > Spongiisociales > JAENVV01 > JBFKPQ01. The sequence goes on from JBFKPQ010000038.1 coordinate 1,083, forward strand.
CTTCCGGAGCCCAGGGCTCGTCGGCGACACGCACCAAGTACTCGATGGTCGGTTCCTGCGGGAACTTGGGTGCGCCACCCAATCCTCCCTCGTCTCGATCGAACGCCGCCAGGTAGGCCTGGTACGCACCGGTGAACTGGGCCGTCGCCGGCGCCTCGTCGGTGGCCGGGAGATACCGGTCGATGGCACCGGCCAGGTTGGTCGCCTGCTCGGCGACCCCCGCGCGCCGGTGGTCCCAGGCGTCGGCGACGGCCGCCATGACCCGCCGGAACGACGGCATGCCGTGACGATCCTCGGCCGGGTAGTAGGTCCCGGCGTAGAAGGGCTCGGCATCTGGGGTGAGCCACACTGTCATCGGCCAGCCGCCGCGTCCCGTCAGCGCTTGCACGGCGTTCATGTAGATCGCATCGACGTCGGGACGCTCCTCCCGGTCGACCTTGACGTTGACGAACAGCTCGTTCATGGTCCGAGCGGTAGCGGGATCCTCGAACGACTCGTGTGCCATCACGTGGCACCAGTGGCACGACGAGTACCCCACCGACAAGAGAACGGGTCGATCGCGGCGTGCCGCTTCCGCGAAGGCTTCCGCGCCCCACGGATACCAGTCCACCGGGTTGTCGGCGTGTTGGAGGAGATAGGGGCTCGTCGATTCGGCGAGTCGGTTCGGCATGATCCCCGACGGTAGCGCTACGGACGAATCACACGAACCGGTGTTTCGAGGAAGAGCGCGTTGGGGACGTCGGTCGGCGAGCCGTCTGCATCGACGAGGCGAACCGAGGTCATGCCCAGCTCGGTGATGGTGCCGGCGAAGAGATCGCTTTCGACCTGGGTTCCGATGTCGTATTGCTCGCCGATATGGCGACCGGTGGCCACCTGCTTGGCGATCGGTGCCGTCCCCAACCCGAGCGATAGCGCGGCGGCGAGTGCGAGCGCCGCCACAGCCGACGTGATCACCAGCACGATCAGCTCGGTCGACACGCCGATCTGCTCGAGGGCGATGATGGTGCCGAGCACGATGATCCCGACCCGAACGATGCGGCCCAGGCGTGTGGACATGGCTGCGGACCAACCGCGCAGCGCAGATTCGGTGATGGCCCCCGCCATACGAGCGATGAACACGGAGACCACCACGATGGCGATGGCGAGCAGCAGATGGGGGAGTGAGCCGAGTACGCCCACGAGTACCTGACCGCGCGCTTCCGGCGTCGCAGCTACGAGCAAGAAGGCGCCGGCGGCCACGATGGCGAGCAACAAGGCCAGCTGGGTGAGGCTGCGACCCATGTCGCGCGACAGGTGTCCCCCGGAGCGGCGGGTGGCCCACCGCACGACGACGAGAGCCAGCACGAGCACGACCACGAAGATGCCGGCCGCCTGTAGATACGTCGTCGAGTTCACCGTTGATCCTTTCTCAATCCGAACGTGAGGTATGCCGCCGCCTGCACGAAGTCCGACACCAGCTGGCCGGCGAGCTCCAAGCTCTCCCGAACGTAGGCGTCGGCACGCACGGCCCGCATGGTCTTTTCGGCCACGTCCGGCGCCGCCGACCACAACACGGCGAGTCGATCTTGGCAGATCTGGCAGTCGAGAACATGTTCATGGAGGCCGGGTTCCCCGCCTGCGGCATAGGCGTCGAGTCGTTCGATGGTGACGTCGCAGGTCATCGCCAGTCCTCCATCGTCTTGGCGACGGCCTTGCGGGCCCGGAAGATGCGGGTCCGCACGGTGTTGAGTGGAATGCCCAAGATCACGGAGATCTCCTCATAGGTGTGATCGTCGAACTCCCGGAGTCGATAGGGCCCTGCCAGCTCGCCCGGCAGCCGGCCCACCGCTCGTTCCAGGGCTGCGCGAGTCTGCGACTCCAGCGCGGCTGATTCCGGCGTGGCCAGATCCGGTGTCGGATCGTGGTCCAGGTTCGGCGTCTCACGACTTCGGGTGACGGCATTGAGCGCGAGATTGGTGGCGATGCGGTACAGCCACGACCGGACCTGGGCGTCGCCGCGGAACCCGTCGATCTTCCGCCAGGCTCGAAAGAACGCCTCTTGGGTGACGTCCTCGGCGAGGTGGCGGTTGCGCGTGACGCGGTATGCCGCTCCGTACACGAACGACTGGTGACGGCGCACCAGTTCCTCGAATGCCGCCAGCTCGCCTCCCTGGGCGGCTTCGACGAGCTCGACGTCGGTACGGGTTTCCACGTTGCGGCCACCATAGGGAGAGGACACGCCACGCCCCAGAAATGTTCCCGATCCCAAGAACTTTTCGCGCTCTCGTGGGTCCGATCTGGTGACAGCACCCTGACGAGGAGGTAGGAATGTTGCTCGCTCAATCCAACGGTGGATTCGTGGAAGGCATCGAATCGGGTCTGCGCAACGCGTGGGCCAACGTCGTCGAGTTCGCCCCCAAACTGATTGGCGCACTGCTGATCCTGTTTGTCGGGTGGTTCGTCGCACGCATCATTCGGACCGGCTTCGAGAAGCTGTTCCAGCGCGTCGGTCTCGATCGGCTGCTGGAACGAGCCGGACTGTCGGGCACCCTGCGCAACGCCGGGTACACGGCGAGCGATCTGGTGGCGCGCATCGTCTACTGGATCGCCTTGCTCGTGGTGTTCCTGCTGGCGGCCGAGGCTCTGGGCGTCCAGACCCTGACCGACCTGCTGTCGGGCCTGATCTCGTACCTGCCGCTCGTCATCGTGGCCATGGTCATCGTGGTGATCGCCGCCGCCCTCGGCTCGTTCGTGGCCGATGTCGTTCGCCCCTGGGCGAACCAGCAAGGCGTCGGGTGGCTGGCCGCGGCGGTCCGATGGGGCTTGATCATCTTCGGCGTATTCGCCGCACTCAACACGCTCAACGTGGCGGAGGACATCGTGAACACGCTGTTCATCGCCGTGCTGGCGTCGGCGGGTGTGGCCTTCGCCGTGGCTTTCGGTGTCGGAGGCATCAAGACGGCCGAGCGCTACTGGCAGCGGATGCTGCCGGGTGGCGATCAATAACCACCGCACGTTCGACGAGTGACGGGAGGACGGGTGACCGTCCTCCCGTTCTTCATGCGGGAACTAAACCGCGCCTCCCGGGTCCAAGGATGGTGAGAAAGGACATTCACGTGAACAAACAGTCATCGACACCGCGGTATCGGGGAACCGGCGTCTACGTCGGCTTCGTCGCCGTGCTGACCATCATCGCCGCACTCGTGATTCTCGCCGCTCAGAACACCGAACCGGTGCGCTTCGCATTCCTGCAGTGGGACCTGGAGTACCCGCTGGTGGCGATTCTGCTGGCGACCATCGGAGGGACGATCGCGCTGGATGAACTCGTCGGCTGGATCTGGCGCCGCCGCCGCCGCCGAGTCCTCACGGACCGGGCCGAGCTGAAAGAACTTCGCGCGGAGAAGGTGGTCGCGCAGCACAAGGCCGCCGAAGAACGGCGGACGGATGCTCGGGAGACCGAACGGCCGTCGGAAGATCCCGTTGGGATGGCGCCTCCGGCGTGACCCTTGGGACACGGCGGGTCCCCTCCGCCCTTCGACCCGTCAGGTGAAGGCCACCACCCGCAGAGGGTGGCCTTCACGCGTCTCGGATGCGGTTGGGCAGCAACGCCTCGCGACCCGCCGTCGTGGGCAGGTAATCGGACCGTGACGGCCGGGAAACGCGCGAGAAACACGGCCCGGCGACGCTGGGTGCATGACTCCCCAGGCCTATCGCGAGACGGTCGAGCGTTTTCGATCGAGCCCGGCCGGCAGCGGCGAGATCGCGGCCACGCTGACCGCGACCCTCGACGACGTGCTCGCCGAGTTGTGGCAGCTCGGGGAGCGGGCTGTGGCATTGGCCGTCGGTGGCTACGGCCGCGCCGAGATGTGCTTGGGTTCCGATGTCGATGTGATGGTCCTCCACGACGGATCGGTGACCGCTCCCGATCTCCAACCGTTCTGGTATCCCTTGTGGGACGCCAAGCTCAAGGTCGGACATGCGTCGAGGACGCTCTCCGAGTCGGTGACGGCTGCCCGGTCCGACCTCGCAACTCTCACCGCGCTGCTGACCGCCCGGCCGGTCGCCGGCTCGTTCGACCTCTGGGAGCAACTCTCGGATCGGCTGGCGAAGTTGGTCTCGAGACGAAGACCAGCCCTCGACGTCAGCCTGGCGGAGGCAGAGCACGCGAAGCGGCGCGATGAGCCGTGGTTTCTGCTCGCGGCCGACGTCAAGCAGGGTCGCGGCTGCCTGCGGACCGTCCACGCCCTCGAATGGTCGACCCTGGCGCGCTCGGACCGGGAACCGTCCGAAGACCTGCGCACCCATCGGCAGCTGCTGCTCGACGTTCGCAACGCCCTGCATGCCGTCACGGGCCGCACCCACGACGTCTTCGACCACGATCTCCGCGACCCGGCCGCGCGCTGGCTCGGAGTCGACGCGCTCGATCTGGCCAATCGCCTCCACGCGTCGCGTCGCGCCATCGATGATGCCGCGCACCGGCGATGGCCTTCGGGTGCCGACGCGGTTGGCCCGGGGATGCGGCGATGGCAGCTGCGTGCGGCACGCCAGGCCGACACCGACTCGGGGCCACGACGGCCGCTCGCGCTAGCCGAGCGCGTGGCCTCGACCGGGGGAGCCCTCGACGACTCGCAGAGACTCTGGGTCGAACGGGCGGGTGCGTCGGCGTGGACCGAGACCGATCAAACGGCCTTCGTCCGCCTGTTGGCGGCGGGGCGCGGCGGTCAAACCGCGTTCGAAGAGCTGACTCGTCTCGGCTGGACGGAGTTGGCCTTTCCGGAATGGGCGGCGGCTTCCGATCGTGCCCAGGTGGCCCCGTTTCACGCCTACACCGTCGGCGGTCACCTGTGGCGGACCGTCGATGAGGTCCGGACGCTCTCCGAGGATGCCGGGTTGTGCGGCGAAGTGGCTGACGATCTCGGTTCGCTAGACGATCTGCTCCTCGCCGCGTTCTTCCACGATGTCGGCAAGGGTCACCCGGGCGATCATTCGGTGGTAGGGGCCCAGTTGACGACGAAGTTCCTCGACCGGGCCGGCTACCGCCCGGCCGGGCGGCGCCGGGTGGCGCTGGCCGTCCGGCATCACCTTCTGCTTCCGGCGGCGGCGACCCGGCGCGACATCGACGATCCGGGCGTGATCGCCGATGTCGCCCGTCAGGTCGACGACGCTCAGCAGCTTCGGCTGCTGTACCTGCTGGCGATCGCCGACTGGCGCGCCACGGGAGATCGGGTGTTCACGGCGTGGAAGGCATCCCTGCTGGAGCGGCTGTTCCTGCGCACCCTGCGGCATCTCGGCGGAGCCCTCCCGGATCGGCGAGCCACGATCGGCGACATCCTCGAGGCTGCCGGTGGTGCGGTTGGACGCGAGCGCATCGCCGCCCATCTCGACGCCCTTCCCCCAGAGTACGCCGACCGACATACACCGGACGAGATCGTTCGCCATCTGCGGCTCACGCGACCGTCACCGCATCCGGGGGAGGTCCGGATCGACACCCGCGACGACGGAGAGGTGACGTCGCTGGTGGTCGTCTCACGCGATCGTCGGGGGCTCGCCGCGGACGTGGCCGGCGTGCTCGCGCTCCACGATGTTGCGATCGTCGATGCCCGGCTGACCACCGGCCGAGACGGGGTGGCGATCGACGTCTTCACGACGCACGATGGTCGCACCGGCCGGAGGGTCGACTCGAGCCGGTGGTCGTTGGTGCGGGCGAGCTTCGGCCGCCTCGGCGACCTCGACCGGCACCTCGCCGAAAAGCGCCACGCACACCGGGGCCTCGCCCCCACCGGTGGCTCCATGTCGGCGACCGTCGCTCCCGCGTCCGATGGAGCCCGCCTCGAGGTGCGTGGCGGCGATCGGATCGGGGTGCTGCACGACCTGGCTCGCGTGATCTCGGACTCGGGGGCGGATATCGAGACCGCCAAGATCGACACCCGGGCAGGTCGATTCACCAATGTCTTCCAGGTGCGTCGCAGCGACGGAGCGCCGCTGCCGGAGGCCGATCTCGAGGAGCTCCGACGCCGGATCGAAGCGCTGTGAGCCTCGGGCCGCTGCCGGAGCCCGATGCTCCAACAATTCGAAAAAAGGGGGTTCACAAGCGTCGGAATCTGTGTCATATTGACGGAGAAGCCGGTTTGGAATCGTTTCCACGCATCCCCAGCTAGATCGACGCCGACCGGAGCCCCCTGACGAAGGACCCACATCGCATGTCTTCTGCCCAGCAGCCGCGTGTCAAGGCCGACCCCAAGGCCCGAAAGACGCGCGACCGTTCGAGCAAGCTCACCGACGAGCGCGGTCGCCTCACCACCGACCTCGTCTCGCAGTATCTGACTGCGATCGGTGAATACGACCTCCTGACCGCCGAGCAGGAAGTGGAACTCGCGCAGCTCATCGAAACTGGCGAGGAAGCCGCCACGGCCATCGAAGAGGGCGCCTACAAGGGCAAGAAGGAAGAGATCGAGCTGCGCCGCAAGCTCCGGAAGGGCCGCGAGGCCAAAGACGCCTTCCTGACCGCCAACCTCCGTCTCGTCGTGGCCAACGCCCGTCGCTATGCGAACACTTCCGGCATCGATTTCCTCGACCTCATCCAGGAGGGGAATCTCGGTTTGATCCGCGCCGTCGAGAAGTTCGACTGGCGCAAGGGCTTCAAGTTCTCGACGTATGCCACCTGGTGGATCCGTCAGGCGATCACCCGCGCCATCGCCGACAAGTCGCGCACCGTCCGAATCCCGGTCCACCTGCACGACACGCTGGCCGCGGTGCGCGCTGCCCAGGCGAGCCTCAAGGCCGAGCTTGGTCGGGACCCCAAGCCCGACGAGATCGCCGAAGAGGCCGGTGTCACGGTCGACAAGGTCGAGCTCGCTTTGAGCGTCGCCGACACCGTTTCGCTCGAGCAACCCGTCGGTGAAGATGGGGCGCAGCTCGGCGACTTCATCGAGGACGAAGACGCCGCCGATCCGGTGCAGATCACCGAGGAAATGGACGTCGCCAACTCGCTGCGGGTGTCGATCGAACGGCTGCCCGAACGCGAAGGCCGCATCCTGGCACTGCGCTACGGGTTCTACGACGGCGTACCGCGCACCCTCGAGGAGATCGGCGAGGAGTTCAACCTGACGCGTGAGCGGATTCGCCAGCTCGAGAAGCTCGCACTGTGCAGGCTCCGTCATCCGTCCTTCGGCATTCGCGAACAGGACCTCATCTGACCGTTCGGGCCTTTTGCCCCGATTCGGCGACCCGTTCGACCCTGCCCGCTTCTCTGCGCGTGGCCTAGGTTGGGCCTCACAAGGAGGTCGAGCGTGAAACTGAGGGATCTGGTCCAGGCTCCTCCCGAGACCGTCGAGCCGAACACGACACTGCACGACTGTGCCAACGCCATGGTGGCCGGCGACGTGGGTTCGTTGGGCATCGTGCGCGACGGAGAGCTCATCGGCATCATCACCGAGCGGGACATGCTGGAGGCGGCAGCGATGCGTGTCGACTTCGAGCAGGCGGTCGTGGGAAACCACATGACGCGCCACCCCGACGTGTTCTCGCCGTCGGTCGAGGTCGAGCAGGTCGCCGAGTGGCTCTTGGAAACCGGCTACCGGCACGTACCCGTCGTGGGGGACGATCTCGTGGCGATCCTCAGCATCCGCGACATCCTCGCCGCCGTGGTCGATCCGGGTCGGTTGCAAGCCCTCATGAACTGAGCTGCGGGGCGCCGGGGCCGCCAGCGGCGCTGGGTAGGGTTGTCGGCTAAGGAGGAACCCCGTGTCGGCACCGCAGCACGCGCTCTATCTACCGAGACTGCTGCTCGAGTGGCTCTCGAGCCAGCCCGACGTCTCTACCTCCACGCGGCACGGCACCATGCTCTACGCGGACGTCTCCGGATTCACGGCGCTGTCGGACCAACTGGCCGGCGAGATGGGCCGCGGCGGGTCCGAGGAGATCACCCGGGTGATGAACGAGGCGTTCTCCGAACTCGTCGAGATCCTCTTCCTCGAACACGGCGACCTCTTGCGGTTCGGTGGCGATGCGCTGGTCGCCATCTTCCTGGGAGATCATGACGTCGGCCGGGCGGCGCGTGCTGCCGTCGACATGCGCGATGCCATCCGCGAAGTGGACGCCGGACCCGTCGACCTCGATATCTCGATCGGTATCGCCACCGGCGAGGTCGTCATCGATCTCGTCGGAGACTCCGATCGCGAGATGTTGCTGTCGGGAGAAGCCGTTGACCGGGTCATCGCCGCCGAGGAGACCGCCACGGCGGGCCAGATCCTGCTCACCGACAACCTCGCCGACGTCCTCGGCGAGGCGGCCGAGCCTGCCGCAGGAGGGTTTCTCGAGCTTCTCGACGACCCCGACATCGCCCCGTTGCTCGACGAGCCCCCCGATGTTCGGTTTTCAGCGAATGCCGACTTCAGCGCCTTCATCTCGCCGGATTTCCGCGATCGGCTCACGCTGTCGGTCCAGCAGGGAGAGCACCGCACTGCTTCGATCGGCTTCGTCCGGTTCGAAGGGCTGCGCGACATCGACGAGAGCGAGAGGCAGGCCGTGCTCGACCGCCTCTATCGGTCGGTCATGGCGGCCTGCGATCGCCACGACGTCGCGTACATCAGCGCCGACATCGACGACGGCGGCGGCAAGTTCATCCTGGCGGCGGGTGTCCCCCGCCGAGCCAGCGGACGGGAGGGGGTTGCGGCCGCGCTGTTCGACATCGTCACCGACGACCACGGTGTGCAGGTGTCGGGTGGCTGCGCGCGGGGCTACGTGTTCGCCTGTGACCTCGGCGCTCCGGCCCGTCGGGTGACGACGGTGATGGGCGACACCGTCAACCTCGCGGCACGGCTGGCCGCGGCAGCCGGACCGAGCCAGGTCCTCGTGACCGAAGCTGCGTTGGAGCGCAGCCTCGGTATCTTCGAAACCGACCGGCTTCCGGCCATCGAACTGAAGGGGAAGAGCAAGGCGGTCTCGCCGTTCGTGATCCTCTCGGCGGAGGTGGAGTCGGACGCTGAGGCCGTCATCTCTCTGTTTGGTCGCGACGCCGAACGGCAGATGCTGTCCCGCACCATCTACGATGCACTCGATCACGGCGGCGGCACGGTCGCCATCGTCGCCGAGACCGGCATGGGCAAGGGACTGCTGGCCGAGACGCTGACCGAACAGGTCGACGCCACGGTCTACGACGCCCGCTGCGAACGGAACGAGACGCGCGCGTATGCCAGCGTCGAGCGGCTCCTGGCCCAGGTCCTCGGCCTCGACCCAGAGGATTCGATCTCGCAACAGCTCGCCGACATCGTCGCCGAGCATGCCCCAGACCTGGCCCCGTGGGTGCCGTTGATCGGTCGCGTGTTCCGGCTCGACCTGGAACCGACTCCGGAGGTATCGGCGTTGGGCGAGGAGTTCGTGGCCTCGCGCCTGGCCGAGTCGTGCAACCGGCTGTTGTGGTCGGTGGTGGGCGACGACCATCTCGTCATCCGGTTGGAGGACGTCGATTTCCTCGACCACGGTTCGCGTGAGGTGTTTCGTGCGCTGGCGGCTTCGGCGCATGAACACCGGACGGTGCTGCTTCTCACGGCGCGTACGGCTCCCGATTGGGTTCCGAGCCAGTCGTTCGTGTTCCACCTCGAGCCGTTCGACGAGGCGACGTCCGACGCGTATGTCCGCTGGGTCCTCGGCGATGACGTGCTCCCGGCGCAGACGATCGACGCCATCGTCGCCCGAGGGGGTGGGAATCCGTTCACGCTGCGAGAGCTCACCGCCTCGGCGGCCGAGGGCGGCGAGGTCCCGGACACCGTGGAGGCGGCCGCCTTGGCCCGGATGGATCGACTCGACCAGCGCGACAAGCAGTTGCTCTGCTACGCGGCCGTGCTCGGAGTCGAAGCGCGCATCGACCTCCTGGCGTCGCTGCTGCCCGAGATCGCGGCGGCCGTCGAGGATGCCGAATCGTGGGATCGGCTGGCCGATTTCGTGGACACCTCGACCGTCGGCAAGATCAGATTCCGTGACCCGGTCGTGCGCGATGTGGCCTACGGCATGTTGCCGCACAGTCGCCGCATCGAGATCCACAGCCTCGTGGCGGCGACCATCGAACGCCGAGCCCGCCGGCGCCCGGAACGATTCGTCAATGACCTGTCGTATCACTTCCACCTGGCCGAGGACTGGGCCAACTCCTGGAAGTACGCGCGCATGGCCGGCGATCGGGCCGAACGGGACGGTATTGCCTTCGATGCGGTTCGGGCGTGGGAGACGGCGCTCGCCGCCGCGAAACGTATCGAGGTGCCGAACGACGAGCTCATCGAGGTCTGGGAGCGGCTCGGCGACGATGCCGAGCGAGCCGGCATGTTCCCGAAGGCGATCGACGCGCTCGAGCGCGCCGCGGACCTGAACGGTGATGCCTCGGTCGCCAGGCGCATCGATCGGAAGATCGGATTGGTGGAAGTCCATCTCGGGCGGTCCGACGAGGCCCGCGCACATTTCGAGTCCGTGCTGGCGTCCGTCGAAGATGTCCCCGATCACGACCACCTGCAGGCGATGCTGGGGATCGCCGGCCTCGAGATCCGTCGCGGCGACTTCACCGAGGCCGCATCGTGGTGCGACCGTCTCCTGGCGGAGACCGACGAGGTAGAGCATCCGGCGTCGGTGGCGCGCGCCCACTACATCCGTGCGCTCGCCTCCTCGCGTGCCGGTTGGAGCGACGCCGCCGACCACGCCAAGCGGGCCCTCGAGATCTACGAGCAGCTCGGCGACCGAGCCGGCGCCGCCAATGCGCTCAACAATCTCGGCTACCACGCCTTCTTCAGCGGTGAGTGGGCGGCCTGCGAGGAGTACTACGTCCGCTGCCTGGCTGCCAGAGAGGCGCTCGGAGACGTTCTCGGTCGTGCACTCGCCGGCTACAACCTCGGGGAGCTGTTCGTAGAACAGGGCCGGTATGCGGAGGCCGAACCGCTCCTACGTAGAGCGTTGGCCGACTTCCGCGGCGCCGCCCACCCCGTGGGCGAGGCGGCGACCCGCGTGGCGCTCGGACGGCTCGAGGCACGGTTTGGCCGGGTGAGCGAAGCCGTCGTTGAGTTCGAAAAGGCGACCGAAGTCGCAACGCAGGCCGACGCCGGCGAACAGGTCGTCGAGGCCGCCGTGGGCCGAGCCGAGCTCGCGCTGTTGCGAGGTGAGGCCCTCCAGGCGCTCGATGCGCTCGAGTCGATCGAGTCGAACGCGGCGGCCGAGACCGCAACGCACCGCGCCCAGACAGGCGTGCTGCGGGCCTACGCCAGCCACGCCCTCGGCGACGAAGAGGCGGTGGCTCCGGCGTTGTCGGGCGCGCTGGCGGCGGCAGCCGAGGCGGGCGTCCGCCATCTCGTCTACGCCGTTCGTGAGGGCGAGACACGCCTGCTCGGCGGCGACAGCTCTGCCCTCGAGAGCAACGCCGCGCACCTCGGGATCGTGGCCCGTCCGTGGTTCCGCCCGATCGCCGTGGCATACGCGAAGGAGAGCTGATGGCGTCGGTGCTCGTCACCGGCGGAGCCGGATACATCGGATCGGTGACGGTGGACCTCCTCATCGAGCGGGGTGAAACCGTCGTCGTGCTCGACGACCTCTCGAAGGGTCACGCCGACGCGGTGAACGACCGGGCCGCGTTCGTCCGTGGCGACATCGGGGATCGTGACCTCGTCCGGGGCCTGGCCGCCGAGCACGACGTCACCTCGGTCGTGCATTTCGCCGGCCTCATCGCCGTCGGCGAGTCCGTGGCCGATCCGCTCCGCTATATCGATGTGAACGTAGCCCGCTCGGCGAACATGCTGGCCGCCTGCGTCGACGCCGGAGTCGGCCAGATCGTGTTCAGCTCCTCGGCCGCCGTGTACGGAACCCCTGACGGCGTGCCGATTCCTGAGACGCATCCCGTTCGGCCTTCGAGCCCCTACGGATGGACGAAGGCGTCATTCGAGACGATGCTCGGGTATGCCGACGCCGGCTATGGGCTGCGGTCCGTGTGCCTGCGCTACTTCAACGCGGCGGGGGCGACGCCGCAGCGATGGGAGCGACACGAACCGGAGACACACCTGATTCCCAACGTGCTGGCCGCCGCGGCCGATCCGACGCGGTCGGTTTCGGTGTTCGGCGACGACTATCCCACCCCGGACGGCACGGCCATCCGTGACTACATCCACGTCGAGGATCTCGCCGCCGCGCACCTGGTGGCGCTGGATCACCTAGCCGGCGGGGGCCCCTCCGAGCGGCTGAATGTGGGTACCGGCCGTGGGTTCTCCGTCCTCGAGGTGATCGAGTCGGCGCGGCGCGTCACCGACCGGCCCATCGAGGTGCGCATGTCCGGAAGGCGAACCGGTGATCCACCCATCCTCGTCGCCGACTCGGCGGCCGTCCGGAGCCTCGGCTGGGAGCCGCAACGCCCGGCGCTCGATGACATGATCGAGTCGGCCTGGCGTCGGTTCGGTGGATGAACGGATCGGCACTCGTCGTCGGAGGTGGGATCGCCGGGGTGTCGGCTGCAGCCTTCCTCGCCGAGTCCATGGACGTCACCCTCGCCGAAGCGGAGCCTGCGCTCGCCTACCACGCCACGGGGCGCTCGGCTGCGCTCTTGTTCGAGAACTACGGCGCCCCCGGTGTACGCCCACTGACAGCCTGGAGTCGGGGGTTCTTCGAGGATCCGCCGCCCGAGTTCGATCGACCGCTACTGCGTAGACGTGGAGCGCTCACCGTGGCCCGCGACCCCTTCGAACTCGACGACCTGGTCGCTCGAGCCGGCGTCGATGGCACGGTTGTCGAGCGGATCGACGGTGACGGGCTGCGGATCATGGTCCCCGCCCTGCGCGACGGGTTCGCGGCGGCGGTGTACGAACCCGAGGCCTCCGACCTCGATGTCGCCGCCATCCACCAGGGGTTCGTGCGGCTCCTCCGCCGCCGGGGAGGCGACATCTGGCTCGACGCTCCCGTCTCGATGCTCGAACCGGCGGGGACGGGATGGGAGGCGGTCTGTGGCGAACTGCGTTGGCGCGGCGACATCGTCATCAATGCGGCCGGCGCCTGGGGAGACGTGGTGGCGGCGCTCGCGGGAGTTCGGCCGCTCGGTCTCATCCCGAAACGTCGCACGGCCTTCATGGTCGCCGCGCCCGATGGCAGCGAAGCGTGGCCGCTCGTCGTCGACGTGGGGCATACGTTCTACTTCAAGCCCGACGGGCCACAGCTGCTGTGTTCGCCGGCGGACGAGACGCCCCAGGAGCCCGGCGACGCCCGGCCGCGAGAACTCGACGTGGCCCTCGCCATCGAGCGGATCAACGCCGCCACGACGCTCGGCATTCGTTCGGTGCGCAGCCAGTGGGCGGGACTCCGTACGTTCACGCCCGATGCCGACATGGCCATCGGCTGGGCCGCCGATCGCCCGGGCTTCTGCTGGCTGGTCGGGCAAGGGGGAACCGGGATCCAGACCGCCCCCGGCGCCGCACGCGTCGTCGCCGACCTCGTGACGGGCAGGCCGGCCGACCCGAACCTCGCTCCGGGCCGTTTCGCCTAGCCGAGCGCCGCCGCCAGGGCGTCGATCATGTCATCGATCTGATCGTCGGTCACGACGAGTGGAGGGCACATCACGAGGGCATTCCCGAGCGGCCGGAAGATGACGCCCTTCTCGAGCAGTTCGTCCCGCACGGTGCCGGCGACTTTGTCCTCCGGTAGTTCCACCGCCCACACCGCCTGCTCCCCCCGCACTTCGGTGATGAGCCCGTCGGCGGCCAGACTGGCCAGCGCCGGCCCGATCCGATCTCCGATGGCAGCGGCCCGCTCTACGAGGCCTTCCTTCTCCTGCACGTCGATGGCGGTCAATCCGGCCACCATGGCGAGCTGGTGCCCGGAGTACGTGTAGCCGTGCTTGAGGATGAACTCCTCGTTGGCCTCGAGCGACGCCTGGACCGACGGCCCTGCGATGACTCCGCCGAGCGGCACGTACCCCGAGGTCACGGCCTTGGCGAAGGTCATGAGGTCCGGCAGCACTCCGTAGTGCTGGGCGCCGAACCACGAACCCAGCCGGCCGAATCCGGTGATGACCTCGTCGAAGATCAGATAGGCGCCGTGCTGGTCGCACAACCTGCGCAGCGACTCGAGGTAGCCGGGCGGAGGCGGGAAGACCCCGCCGGCACCCTGCATGGGTTCGGTCAGCACGGCCGCCACCTCGCCCGGGTGCTGGTCGAACACCTGAGCGATCAGCTCAACGTTCCGAGCCGGTACGTTGATCACCCCGCCGACCATCGGCCCGAATCCCTCCCGGTTCACCGGGATGCCTTGGGCGCTCGTGCCGCCGTAGTTGACGCCGTGGTAGCCGTGTTCACGGCTGATGATGATGTGGCGTTCCGGATGTCCGGCCTCGCGTTGTGCGATTCGGGCGATCTTCATCACGGAGTCGACGGCCTCCGAGCCGGAACTGCAGAAGAACACCCGGCCCGTGTCGTAGGGCGAGATGCCCACGATCCGATCGGCCAGTTCCTCCGCCAGGGGGTTCGAGAACGGATCGAAGGTGTGATAGGCCGCAATGCTGTCGAGTTGGTCCGAGAGCGCGGCCTTCATCTCGGGCCGGCCGTGTCCGATGTTCTGGTACCAGAGCGAGGCCATGCCATCGAGGTAGGCCTTGCCGCGATCATCCCAGATCACGGCTCCTTCGCCTCGGACGATGCGGATGTAGTCCTGCTTCGTGGGCGGGGCGAAGGGATGCAGGAAGCTGGCCATCGAACTGCCTTTCTCGGTACGGGGCATCCTCAAGCTAGCCGCCGTGGCGCTCGTGATTCAGCGCGACGAGAAGTGCTCTTGCAGGACACTCAGATCCATGCCGACGATGTCGGGAGGATCGGCCGGAACGCCCCAGATGGCGCCGGGACGGGCGATGAACGCACCCGGGCATCCAACCGATCGGGCACCGAGAATGTCCCAGTCGTGTGCGGCCACCATCACCATCTCGTCGATCTCGACGCCCAGCCGTGCCGCCGCAGCCAGGTACACCTCCGGAGCAGGCTTGAAGCGACCGACAAGGTCAACAGACAACACCGTCGGGAGATACGGCCGCAAGCCGGCGTGGTCGATCTGCGCATCGGCCGACGCCTGGTCGCTGTTGGTGAGCGCCACCATCCGGAATCCCTCGGATGCCAGCCAGGCGAGCACGGTTTCGACCTCGGGATGGGGTGGGAGCCGACGCATCTCGGCGACCACGTCGACGGCCGTATCGGCATCCAGGTCGATGCCCCGCCGCTGCGCGACCGCGAGGAGGGCTTCGATGCCGATCAGACCGAACGGCCGGTAGGCATTGGTGTGATTGGCCACCAGCGATCCGTGCAGCATCCGAGCGAACCACTCGCCCATGGCCGCGGTGGATCCCAAGGCAGCCTCGAACCGTGGCTCCAAGGCGCCAAGATCGAGGAGGGTTTCGTTGACATCGAAGACGAGAACCGGTCGCCGCACGTCTTCACCCTCGCAGAAGTCACCCGAACGCGCGGGTGCCGGCGTGGATCAGCAGTCCGACCAGTCCCCCGACGAGCGTGCCGTTGATGCGGATGAACTGCAGATCTCGGCCCACCTGCAGTTCCAGCCGGCGACTGGTGTCGTTGGCATCCCATTTCTCCACGGTGGACGCGATGAGGCGGGCCGCCTCTCCGCCGAACTGCTGAGCGGCGGTACGGGCGAGCGTCTGGGCGCCGTGGTTGATGCGGTCGCGCAGCTCTGCGTCGGTGCGGAGCCGTTCGGCAAAACCCGTGATGAGGTCTGCGAGTCGGGCGCGCCACTCGTGTTCAGGCTGGTCGGCCGCTTCCGAGATCGATCGCCGCAAATCGGCCCAGAGGCCGTCGATCCAGGCCTGCGTTGCCGGGTGGTTCACGAGGCCGTCGCGCATCTGGGCGGCGGCCTCGCGCCATTCGGGAGAGGTCTGGGCCTGATGGGCGGCCTCGAGCAGTGCTTCGTCGAGCTTGTGGCGGAGTTCGTGATCGGGGTTGGCGGCGAGGTCGGCGAGGAATCGTTGGAACCCGAGATAGAGGCGCGCGAAGACCGCGTCGTCGACCTGGGTGGGCACCCACCACGGCGACTCCTGGTAGACACGGTGCCGCAGAGACGGCTGCGATTCGGCGATGGCGTGCTGGAGCCCGGTGAGCGCCGCATCGACGATGGGTCGGTGATGTCCTCGTTCGATGACGCTCGCCGCCAGCGTGGCGCTCAGCGAACCCAACTCGAGGCGATCGGTGGCGTTGCCCACCCACTGCTGGAGGTGGGCACGTGTGGCCTTGTCGTCGAGCGTTTGGGAGGCCGAGGCGATGATTCCGGCCGCATGACCAGCGACACTGGTGGCGTGGTCGGGATCGGCGAGCCAGGCCGCCAGAGCTCCAGCCGGATCGGCGTCGGCGACCCGTTCCGCGAGATGATCCGAGTCCAAGAAGTTCCGCGTGACGAACTCACCGAGGCCCTTGCCGATGGCGTCCTTGCCGCGCGGGATGAGCGCCGTATGCGGGATCGGGATGCCGAGGGGATGACGAAACAGCGCCGTCACCGCGAACCAGTCCGCCACGCCTCCGACCATCGCGGCCTCGGAAGCCGCTTGGAGGTATCCGACCCAGGTCGCATCGCCCATGAAGTGGGTAGCAATGAACACCAGTGCGGCAGCAACCAGCAGGCCGGTGGCGCGCTGCTTCATGGTGCGGAGCCGTTTCGCGCGTCGTTCGTCCCAGCCGGCGTCCCACAGCGCTTCGGTCATGCGTCGGGGTCGCGCAGGAACTGCTCGATTTCTTCGACCAGCTGGCCACCGTCTGGCAGCGCCTCGGCTTCCAATTCGGCGAGGTACTCGCTGAGGTCGTCGGACTCGCGGATCGCCGTCTCAACCCGCTGTTCCCACGCGGTGACGTCTCGGTCGAGACTGGCCGCGTCGAGGTCGAGTTGGAGGAGACCCGACGCCTTCTCAAGCAGCGCCTGGGTCGCTTTCGGGTTCGACGATCCGGACAGGTAATGGGGCGTCGCCGCCCAGAGGCTGGCGACGGACAATCCTGCCTGGCGGAGGCCGTCGTTGAGCACGCCGATGATGCCGGTTGGTCCTTCGTACGTCGACGGCAGCAGGCCGAGCCGGTCGCGGACGTCTTGATCGTCGGTGACGCCGATCACCGGAACCGGCAGCGTGTGCGGAACCTGGCCGATGAAGGCGCCAAAGGTGACCACGTCCGTCACCTGCAGCTGCTGCAGGATCGCCGCCACCTCCTCGACGAACGCTCGCCAGCGCAGGCGAGGCTCCTCGCCCAACACGATGACCAGGTCTCGGTCGCCATCCGTCTCGATGGCTCGGACCCGGGTGTGGGGCCACACGATGGTTCGTTCGCCGTCGACCGTCTCGATGATCGGGCGGGTGACCTGGTAGTCGGCGTACTCCTCGTAGTCGATGACAGCGATCTCGAGGCTGTCGTTCCGTTCGAGGATGTGCCAGACGGCCCCGGACGCGGCTTCGGCCGCGTCGTTCCATCCCTCGAAGGCCACCAGGGCCACGGGGTCCCGCAGCGAGGGCTGGGAGATCCATCGCAGGCCATCCATGCGGACAGGCTAGAGGCATGGTTGGCTTGTGGGGCATGATCACGAATCCGGACAAGCATCTCTTCCCGACGCTCACCAAGCGCGACGTCGCCGACTACTACTCGGCGGTTGCTCCGCGCCTGCTCGCGCACGCGGCCGGCCGACCGCTGACCATCGTCCGTCATCCGAACGGCGTCGACCAGAAAGGTTTCTTCCAGAAGCGGGCTCCGACCGGCAGTCCGCTCGAGACGTTCACCCTCGAGACGAACAAGGGTTCGATGCGTCAGCCCGTCGTCCGGTCCGCCGACGACCTCCTCTACCTCGTGAACTTGGCGGCGATCGTGTTCCATGCTCCGACCGCCACCGTCGACAGGATCGACTCAGGAGGGTCGTCCGGCCGTCCCGACCGGTTGGTGTTCGACCTCGACCCGGCGGAGGGAGGCCGGCTGGTCGCCGTCGTCGCCCGGCATGTCCGGGCGTTGCTCGCCGAGCTCGACCTCGACGGGTTCCCGCTGGCCACCGGCTCCAAAGGAGTGCATATCGTCGTTCCCACCGACACCACCTACGACCAGGCGCGCCAGTTCATGCATGAAGCCGCCACCCTGTTGGCGCACCGCCATGCGGAGGCAACCGACGAGTTCCTCATCCGCGATCGGGACGGTCGCGTTTACGTCGATTGGCTCCGGAACACGTCTCCGCATGCCACCACGGTGGTGCCCTACTCGCTACGAGCTCGTCCGGAGGCTCCGGTCGCGTCGCCCATCACGTGGGACGACCTCGATCGACCCTCGGATGGGTGGAGCATCGGCGAGGTCCTCGACACGAAAGACGATCCCTGGGCCGGATTCGACGAGTCGCGTCGTGAGCTCACGCCGTCCGCCGAACGGCTGACCGGCCTGCTCGCCGACGCCGGCATCGAACCGAAGCCGCACGATCGATTCGGGCGGTCCTAGCGGTATTCGGGGTTCACGAAGTCGTAGCGGCAGCCGGCGTCCCAACCGGCCCTCTGATTGCCGTGCGCCGGCATGCCGCCACGGTCGGCCAGCATGCGCGCCGTGTGCATGAGATTCCACGCCATGAACGTCGTGTTGCGATTCGTGAAGTCGTTCTCCGGTCCTCCGGAACCCGGATCGAGATAGGACGGTCCTGGC
>JBFKPQ010000039.1:0-19004 GCA_041628225.1 Acidimicrobiia bacterium
CGGCTGACGTCGGCGCCTTTTCGGGTCGGCAGCGAAGCCCGTCGTCCCCGATATCATGAACGGTCTATGTCCGTGTTCTCGAAGATGCTCCGCGCCGGCGAAGGGCGCCTCCTCAAAGACCTCGAAGCGTTCACCCGAGAGGTGAATGACGTCGGTCCGGCAGTCGCCGCCCTCTCGGACGGCGAGTTGCGGGCCAAGACCGACGAGTTCCGTGCCCGGCTCGCCGACGGTGCCTCCCTCGACGACCTGGCGGTCGAGGCGTTCGCCGTGGTGCGCGAATCGGCCGAGCGGGTCCTGGGCATGCGTCCGTTCGACGTCCAGGTCACCGGCGGCGCCGCGCTCCACGCCGGGATGGCGGTGGAGATGCGCACCGGTGAAGGCAAGACGTTGGTGGCCACGATGCCGTCGTACCTCAATGCGCTCGAGGGCAAGGGCGTCCACGTGATCACCGTGAACGATTACCTGGTCGCTCGCGACGCGGAATGGATGGGTGAGGTGCATCGATTCCTGGGTCTGGAGGTCGGCCTGATCCAGGCCAACATGCAGCCCCCGGAGCGCCGGATGGCGTACGCCGCCGACGTCACCTACGGAACCAACAACGAATTCGGGTTCGACTATCTGCGCGACAACATGGCGATGCGGCCGGTGGACATGGTCCAGCGCGGCCACCACTACGCGATCGTCGACGAGGTCGACTCGATCCTCGTCGACGAGGCGCGCACGCCCCTCATCATCTCGGGACGCGTCGCCGACACCGCCAAGTGGTATCGCGACTTCGCTCGAATCGTCGAGCGTCTCCGCCGCGACACCCACTACGAGGTCGACGAAGCCAAGCGCCAGGTCGTCACGACGGAGGAGGGCGTGTCCCGGGTCGAGCAGATCCTCGGGATCGAGAACATGTACGACCATGCCGCGGTCGACTTCGTGCACCATCTCGACGTCGCCCTTCGGGCGAAGGAGCTGTACCAGCTGGACGTCGAGTATCTCGTCGACGACGGCGAGGTCAAGATCGTCGACGAGTTCACCGGCCGGGTCCTGGACGGCCGCCGGTACTCCGAAGGCCTCCACCAGGCGATCGAGGCCAAAGAGGGTGTGGCCATCAAGGACGAGAACCAGACGCTCGCCACGATCACGCTCCAGAACTACTTCCGGATGTACGACAAACTCGCCGGCATGACCGGCACGGCCAAGACCGAAGAGGCCGAGTTCAAGGAGATCTACTCGCTCGACGTGGTGGTCATCCCGACGAACAAGCCCATCGCCCGGCTCGACCAGGCGGACCTCGTCTACAAGACCGAGGACGCCAAGTTCAACGCCCTCATCGACGACATCGTCGAGCGTCACGAACGCGGCCAGCCCTCGCTGGTCGGCACGGTCTCGATCGAGAAGTCCGAACGCCTGTCGCGCTATCTCACGAAACGGGGCGTGCCCCATGAGGTGTTGAACGCCAAGCAACATGCCCGGGAGGCGGACATCATCGCGCAGGCGGGTCGCCCGGGGGCGGTTACGGTCGCTACGAACATGGCCGGCCGCGGTGTCGACATCAAGCTGGGCGGCAACCCCGAGGGACTCGCTCAGGCCGACGCCAAGAAGAAAGGCCTGAAGCCGGGCGACGACGGATACGACGATGCCTACGAGGAGGCTCTGGCGGCGCACGCGGCGACCGTCGCCGACGCCGAGCGGACAGTCCTCGACGCCGGCGGGTTGTATGTCGTCGGTACCGAGCGTCATGAGTCGCGACGTATCGACAACCAGTTGCGCGGCCGCTCCGGCCGGCAGGGCGATCCCGGTGAGTCGCGCTTCTACCTCTCGCTCGAAGACGATTTGATGCGGAGGTTCCAGGGCGAACGCGTGGCATCGATCATGGAGCGCCTGCGCCTGCCCGACGACATGCCCATCGAAGCGAAGATGGTGTCGAAGTCGGTCGAGCGCGCCCAGGCTCAGGTCGAATCCCAGAACTTCGAGATCCGAAAGAACGTCCTGAAGTACGACGAGGTGATGAATCGCCAGCGGGAGGTCATCTACGAGTGGCGATCGGAGATCCTCCAGGCCGGACATTCGGAGGAACTCGCTCGCGAATGGATCGACGCAGCCGTGGCGGAGGCGGTCGAGTTCTCGTTGGGACCCGAGACCGGGCGGAGCCAGTGGGATCTCGCCACGGTTCACAAGGACCTCTCCGTCCTGTATCCGGTGGAGCTCACCGAGGAGGAACTCGCCGAACATGGTTCCATGACCGCCCTGATCGAGGCCGTCCAAGCCGATGCTCAGCGCGCCTACCAGGCTCGCGAAGACGAACTCGGCGCCGAGGTGCTGCGGTCGATCGAACAGCGCGTCGTGCTGTCCATCATCGACAACAAGTGGCGCGAACATCTCGCCGAAATGGACTACCTCCGCGCCGGCATCGGGCTGCGCGCCATGGGACAGCGCGACCCACTCGTCGAGTATCAGAACGAGGCCTACGGAATGTTCGCCGACCTCGTCGACTCGGTGAAGCGTGACGCGGTCCGCTATCTCTTCCACGTCCAGGTCGTCCAGCAGCCTGCGCAACCCAAGGTCCAAGTCCTGCAGGCGGCCGGCTCGGCGGCAGCGCCGACGACGGCGAAGGCCCAGGTCACCGCATCGGAGAAGATCGGTCGCAATGAGCCCTGCCATTGCGGCTCGGGCAAGAAATTCAAGAAGTGCCACGGGGCCGTGGCCTGAGCGGAGCTGTTCATGCACGACGTCGACCCCCGCGCCCTCATCAAGGAACTCCGATCTCGCCTCGACGACGCCCGGAGGTTCCTTTGACCTCGCCGCCAAGGAAGCCGAACTGGCCGAACTGAGAGAGCGGGCCGCCGCCCCCGACCTGTGGGACGATCCCAACGCGGCCCGCCAGGTGACTCAGAAACTTGCCCGCTACGAGCGGATCTTCGAGCAGCAACACAAACTCGTCCAGGGGCTCGAAGACGCCGAGCTTCTCCTCGACATGGCTGCCGAAGAGGGTGATGAGGCGGCCGCCGCGTCGGTCACAGACGACCTCACGGACATCGACGCAGAACTCAAAGAACTCGAGATCGAGTCGCTCTACTTCGACGAGTACGACGACAAGACCGCCATCGTCACCGTGCACGCCGGTGCGGGCGGCGTCGACGCCCAGGACTGGGCCGAGATCCTCCTGCGGATGTACCTCCGATTCCTCGAGCGGGCCGGCTTCTCGGTGAGCCTCGACGAGGTGCAACCGGGTGAGGAAGCCGGCATCAAGTCGGCCACATTCACCGTCGGGGGCGAACATGCCTACGGCACGATGGTCGGCGAGCGCGGTGTGCATCGCCTCGTCCGTATCAGCCCGTTCGATTCCCAGGCGCGCCGCCATACATCGTTCGCGGCCGTCGACGTCATTCCCGAGGTCGACGACGCCGGTGCGGTCGAGATCAACGCCGAAGATCTGCGGATCGACACGTTCCGCTCATCGGGAGCGGGCGGTCAGCATGTCAACACGACCGATTCGGCGGTGCGGATCACGCATCTGCCGACGGGTATCGTCGTGGGGAGCCAGGCCGAGCGTTCCCAGATCCAGAATCGGGCGCGCGCCATGGCCCTCCTGGGAGCCCGGCTCGCGGAGCGCGCCCGGCACGAACGGGAGGCGCAGCTCGACGACATCCGCGGCGAGCAGACCGAGGCGGCGTGGGGTCACCAGATCCGCTCGTACGTCATGCAGCCGTATCAGATGGTCAAGGATCTCCGGACCGATAGGGAGGTCGGCAACGTCCAAGGGGTGCTCGACGGGGACCTCCAGGACTTCGTAGAAGCCCACCTGGTGTGGCGGCGCGCCAACCACGAATCCGCCACCGATTGATTCGGTTAGGGACCGGGCCGTTGGTAACCTGATCCTCCGGGATGGGGTAGGGGTCTGAACCGAGCGTGAAGCGCGTCTAGAAGCGCGCGAGGAACTGATCCGATGATCCGCTTACAAGATGTCACCAAGGTCTATGACGGTGGCACCGTCGCCGCACGAGACATTGCCCTCGACGTACCCAAGGGCGAGTTCGTGTTCCTCGTTGGACCGTCCGGGTCCGGGAAGTCGACCCTCATCCGGTTGTTGTTGCGTGAAGAGGACGTGACCCGCGGCCAGATCTGGGTAGCCGGTAAAGACATCACGGCCCTCCCGGCCTGGAAGATCCCGCAGCTCCGGCGGACGATCGGCACCGTGTTCCAGGACTTCAAGCTCCTGCCGAACAAGACGGTCGGCGAGAACGTGTCGTTCGCGCTCGAGGTGCTCGGCCGGCCGAAGGGCGTCATCAAGACACAGGTCGACCAGGTGCTCGATCTCGTCGGTCTGGCCGGCAAAGCCGACCGGCTCCCCAAACAGCTCTCCGGCGGAGAACAACAGCGGGTGTCGGTGGCGCGTGCGTTCGTGAACCGCCCTCCGATCATGCTGTGTGACGAGCCGACCGGAAACCTCGATCCGGCCACCTCGGTCGGCATCATGCGACTGCTGGACCGGATCAACCGGACCGGCACCACCATCGTCATGGCGACCCACGACCATGCCATCGTCGATGCGATGCGCCGCCGGGTGGTGGCACTCGACAACGGTGCCATCGTTCGCGATCAGTCGACGGGCCGCTACGAGGAAGGACGGCCTCCGGCGTGACCCGGCTCGTCTACTTCGTGCGCGAAGCGCTCGTCAACATGCGCCGCAACCTTCTCGTGGTCATCGGCGCCGTCCTGGCGGTGTTCGTCTCTCTGGCGTTGGCATTGGGTGCTCTGCTGGTCAACGAGATCGTGCGGGTCAACACGCTCCAGTGGCAGGAAGGAACCCACGTCATCGTGTTCCTGAAAGACACGCGCGATGGCATCTCGCTCGAATCCCAACTCGCTCTTCTCGAGCAGGTCGGCGGGTGGGATTCGGTGGCCAGCACCGAGTTCGTCGACAAGCAGGCGGCGTTCGAGGAGTTCAAGGAGTTGTTCGCCAACACCTCGATCGTCCGGCAGGTCGATCCATCGGTTCTGCCGGCCTCCATCAGGATCAGGCTCAACGACATCACCGACTATCGCGACATCACCCTGCGGTTGATCGACGAACCGGCGGTCCGGGATGTCGCCTCTCCGGGAGAGAGCATCGACCGGCTGTCGAACCTGTCGAGCGTGCTCAACTGGCTCGGCCTGGGACTGGCGATCATCCAAGGCGCCGCAGCCGTCGTCCTGATCTCCAATACGATTCGGATGGCGATCTACGCCCGCCGCGAAGAAGTCGCCGTCATGCGTCTCGTCGGCGCATCGAACTGGTTCATCCGCATACCTTTCCTCGTCGAAGGCATGATCGAGGGCGTGGTTGGTGCCGGACTCGCCGTGCTGTTCGTGTGGATCGCCAAGAACCGGCTCGGCGGGGTCGACAACTCCATCGACCTGTTCCAACTGGACGTCGGCAATGCTTTCTTCCTACGCTGGGCGGTGCTGTTCTTGCTATTCGGAGCGTTGGCCGGTATCGCCGGCTCAGCGCTCGGCCTCCGCCGATTCTTGAAGGTGTGATGTGAAGCGCAACGCACTCGTTCTCATCCTGCTGCTCTCGCTGGTCGGCGTGTTCGCGCCCGCCGGCGCCCAGACGCAGGACGACATCAGCGAGATCGAACGAGAGATCGATGCGCTCTCCGCGCAGGCCGATGCGGCCAAGGGAGAGCGAACCCAGGCAATGGCTGCCCTCGAAGAGGTCCGGGAGCGCCTCCGAGTCGCCAACGCCGAGCTGGCTGCTGCGCACGCCAAGGTCCATGAGGTGTCCGAGGAGATCGCGTCGCAAGAGGCCCGGTTGCTGGAGATCAACGACCTGCTCGATCGTCTGGCGCGTGAACTCGCCAAGACGCGTTTCGACATACGCGAATCGCGCCAGTTGGTACGTGAACGCGCCGTCGAGATGTACATGGACCGGGCCCTCAATCTCGGTGGGGTGATCGTCAACGTCTCCGATGTCGCGTCGGTGTCGGTCGGACTCGAGTACGCCGGCTCGATCATCGAATCGTCGGAACAGTTGCTCAACCAGCTCGAAGTCCTGGAGCGCACCGAGGAAGCGCAGCAGGACGAGATCGAAGAGCGTCAGGCCGAAGCCGAGCGGATTCTCGGAGAACTCGAGGTCAAACGACTCGAGCTCGAGGCGGAAGAAGCGTTACTCGCCGCGAAGCAGGCCGAGGTACAGGCCGACGCCGACGAAGCCGCCGCGCTCGTGGCATCGATCAACAGTGACATCGCCGAGATCGAGGGCGAGATCTCACAGCTCGAGCGGGACGCCCAGCGCATCCAAGATGAGATCAACCGCCGTTCCCAGGGCGGGGGTTCGAACCCGGGGATCTTGTCGTGGCCACTCGGAGGTAGCGTGTCGTCGGGCTTCGGCTACCGGATCCACCCGATCACGGGGACGCGCAAACTTCATACCGGGATCGACATGGGCGCCGGAAGCGGTACGCCGATCTCGGCCGCCGGGTCGGGTACCGTCATCCTGGCCTCCTGGTACGGGGGATACGGCAACACCATCGTCATCGACCATGGTGGCGGTCTCACCACGCTCTACGCCCACCAGTCCGGCTTCGCCGTTTCCGAGGGGCAATCGGTCTCGACCGGCCAGACGGTCGGATACGTCGGGAGCACCGGTTTCTCGACCGGTCCGCACCTGCATTTCGAGACCCGAGAGTGGGGTACGCCCGTCGACCCGATGAAGTATCTCGGAGGATGACCGATCGGAAGATCGTCACGCAGAATCGGCGCGCCCGTCACGACTACGAGATCGTCGACACGTACGAGGCGGGCCTGGTGCTCGTCGGGTCTGAGGTCAAGTCCCTTCGAGCAGGCAACGCAAACCTCAAGGACTCCTTCGTGCACATCGCCGACGGAGAGGCGTGGCTGGTGGGCGCCTACATTGCCCCGTATGCGTTCTCGCGTCTCGGCGGTCACGCCCCCGAGCGCCGGCGCAAGCTGCTGCTCCACGCTCGGGAGATCGAACGACTTCGCGCGGCTCTCGCCGAAAAGGGGCTGTCCCTCGTCCCGCTGAGCCTGTATTTCACGAAGGGCAAAGCCAAGGTGGAACTGGCTCTCGGTCGTGGCCGTCGCCAGTACGACAAGCGTCAGGCGATCAAGGCCAAGGACCAGAAGAAGGAGATGCAGCGGGCCAAGGGAACTCGCCGTCGCTGACCTGTAACATTCGCGCCGCTCACGCGACTTCCGAGGTGATGCCTCCCAGCAGCCTGCCCCGGATGGATCGTGAGCTCGACGCTCACGGGCTTCGCACGGCCTGCCTCGCCGTGGCCATCGGAGAATCGCTCGGACTCACCACCGTCGACCTCAAGGGCCTGTTCGTAGCCGCGCAGCTGCACGACATCGGAAAGGTCGAACTGCCGCAGTCGATCCTCGATCTTCCTCGTCCTCTCGCCGCAGACGAACGACGAACGATCGAACAACATCCCGTGCTCGGCCACCAACTGCTCGTCGACGTGGTGGCTCCTCAGATCGCCGAGGCCGTGCTCGCCCATCACGAGCGGATCGATGGAGCGGGCTACCCCCATGGGTTGTCCGGTGACGCCATACCGAGGCTGGCCCGCATCATCTCCGTTGCCGACGCCGTCGACGCCATCACCTCGCAGCGGTGCTACAAGCCGGCCCTGTCGATGGAATTCGCGTTGTTCGAACTCGATCTCCACGCCGGAACGCAGTTCGATTCCGTCGTCGTCGATGCGGCGATGTCGGTCCTGGTTCTTCCCAGCGTGTGGCGTTCGCTGGCGGCCTAGCCGTCCACGGCGGCGAGCTGGCGCAAGATCCCGTCGAGTTCGACGTCGCTCAGCAATCCCGCATGCCGTCCCAGCACGACGCCGTCCGGTCCCAAAAAGACCCAAAACGGGAAGGCGTTCACGCCGAACGTGGCGGCCAGCGACCCGTCGGCGTCGACGATGACCGGGTACGGCAGCCGGTCCGAGTCGAGGAACGGCTCGAGGGGGTTCGCTCGGCTCGGATCGATGGCCGTGGTGATGGAGACGATCTCGACACCGGGCACCGCGGCCGTCTCCTGCCAGGCCGACACGACCGGGATTTCCTGCTGGCAGAACGGACACCAGTGGGCCCACACGAACACGGCGCGCGCGACGCCATCGGTGGCACGGTACGTGGCCGTCGAGTCCGTGTAGTACTCGAGACCACCGAACTCGCCGATGACGGCGCCGACCGCCGGGTCGGAACCTTGACCCGTGAAGCGCGGTAAGCCCGTGCTGCCGGCGGCCGCGCCATCGAGCGGTGAAGCGGAGGCGGTGAGCGCGTCGGCGACCTCGGCCTCGAGGAACGCCACTGCCTGCTCGACGCGGCCGACCCGCACGTCGTTGGCGGCGGCGCGCCGCTCGAGGTCCTGGGCGGTTACGGCGAGCTGTTCGAGGCGATCGTCGATCTGTGACAGTCGGATCTGAGCCAGGGCGGTCAGGCCGAGTATCACGATGACGCCGATGGCCAGTCCGACGAGCAGTATCGGGCTTCGGTCGGGCGGAGGGGACGGCGGAAGGTGGGGTGTTTCGGTCACGGAGCCACGGTACCCGGGCTGGTGGATTTAGGGAATCGGCCGAAAGTCCTCGGCGTTTCTATACTCTGAGAGCGCCCAACATGGGGGTGAAACGGTTTCGACGTTGTGTGTTGAAGCGCCGGAAGCGAGCCGAGGTCCCCGGAGTCCTCGTTAAAGAGCCGGGAACACCAATAGGTGCCGAAGACAACTTCGCCCTGGCTGCCTAAGTAAGACAGCCCGTCTGACCGGAGGGTTCCTCCCTCGCCGGACCCAGGCGTCGCAATGGAGGATGCTCCCGCCGGGATTCCGGGACCGGCGGGTCAAGGCAAGTCCGGATAGGGCTGCGGGGAACTAGCCATCAGAGTCCCGCGGTTCCGAAAGCTTGCTGAAGGCTGCGCTCGGAGAAGCGGCGCCGACGACGCAACGGACGGGGGTTCGACTCCCCCCACCTCCACCGAACCCCCGGCCATCGGCCGGGGGTTCAGCCGGTTCCCCACCGGAAGGACTCGTCGATGATGGACGCCTGGGGGAGAAGCGCTTCGAATTCGTCGGCGCCGATGTAGGCACTCACGTACACGACGCCGTCGCGCATGGTCGCCGAATAGGCCAGGAAGAAGACGTCTGGCCCGTCCGCCACCTGGAACAGGGCACCGTAGTTCGGCTCTCCGTCGGTGGTGTCGGCAGACTCGAACAGCACTTCGACGGCGTCGTAGGTGCCGGTCAGCTCCGTGGCGATCGCCACCACGGCGTCTTGCGGCGTTCCGATGCCCGTCGCGGCGGGATCCAGCGTGTAGATCTGCACGTACTCGCTGAAGGCGTCGTCCTCGTCGCTGGGAGGAGACGACACGGTGACGTCGCCGGCCGCATCCACGGTGACGCTCCACGTCGAGTAGTAGTCGAAGGTGAATCGGTCGGCCGCATCGACGAACTCCCGGACCTGTGGAGTCGCCACCACGGTGGTCGCCGGGGTCGACGTGGTGGTGGGCGTCGGCGTGCTCGTCGCCGGGATCGATGTCGTGGCGACCGGGGCGGTGGTCGTCGGTGCCGTCGTGGTGCCACCACAGGCGGTGAGAGCGAGGGCTACGGCGAGAACGAGACGGGACATGGGACTCCTGGCGCGAGGGGCGAGCTTAGACTCGGCCGCGTGGACGCCGACGCCATCTTCCATCGCATGCTGGCCATCGATGCGGCACTGGAAGACGCCGATTGGGCCGAACGAACGGACTTGCTGGCCGAGAAGCGCCGCCTCGCAGGCCTCGCCCGGAGCCTGGCTGCGGACGAGGACCACGACCGTCTCCGGGCGCGCCTCGAGCAGCTGGAGCGACAGCTCGAGGAGCGATGGTCCGATCGGCTCGGGGCGGCCAATGTCGGAGCCGCGACCGGCATGGGCGGCGGCATCGACCCGGAGATCTACCACGCCATGAACGAGGCGTCCGACAAAGCCGGCAACGTCACCGAGCTCAAAGCCGAGATCGCCAAGCTGCGCCGCCTGTTGGGCGAAGCCGACGAGGTCTAACCTCTCGCCGATGAACACGAACATCCTCGTCCGGGTCACCGGTACCGATCGTCCCGGGATAACCGCCGGACTCCTCGCCGTGGTCGCCGCGGCGGGTGGATCCGTCCTCGACATGGAGCAGGTAGTCGTCCGACAGCATTTGACCCTCAGCTTGCTGCTCGATGTGCCCGAGGGTTCCGGCGTCTTGAAGGATCTCCTGTACTTGGGCTGGGAGCGAGGCATCCACGTGGAGTTCGAGGTCGTCTCGTCCGATCCGGAACCACCCCAGCACGCCAGGCATGCCGTGACCGTGTTGGCCGCCAGCCTCTCGGCGTTGGCGCTGGCCGGCGTGACGGAGGCGATCGCCGACGGCGGGGGCAACATCGATCGGATCGTGCGATTGTCGCGCTACCCGGTGTACAGCTTCGAGTTCGTCGTCTCCGGCGGAGACCCTGACGCCATGCGCCACGGCCTGCTCACCGCGGCCGCCGATCACCAGGTGGACGTGGCCATTCAGCGAGAAGGTCTCGAGCGGTGGGCCAAGCGGGTCGTGGTGATCGACGTCGACTCGACGCTCATCCAAGACGAAGTCATCGACCTCCTGGCGGCCGAGGCGGGGGTGACCGATGCGGTGACGGCCATCACCGATCGCGCCATGGCGGGCGAACTCGACTTCGGCTCGGCACTGCGCGAACGGGTGGCGCTCCTCAAGGGCCTCGACGAGACCGCACTCGATCGTGTCCGGAGCCGGGTTCGGCTGACGCCTGGAGCGCGCACGTTCGTGCGGACGCTGCGCCGGCTCGGTTACACGGTGGCTGCCGTGTCGGGCGGGTTCGGGTTCTTCGTCGACGATCTCGCTCGGCAACTCGAGTTGGATCACGCCTTCGCCAACCGCCTGGCTGTCGTCGACGGGGTGGTCACCGGCGAGGTGGAAGGCGAGATCGTCGACCGTCCCCGCAAGGCGGACCTCCTCCGCCAGGTAGCTGCGGCCGAAGGGGTTCCGATCACCCAGACCGTAGCGATCGGGGATGGTGCCAACGACCTCGACATGCTGGCCGCGGCCGGTCTGGGAATCGCGTTCAATGCCAGACCGGTCGTGAAAGAGGCGGCCGACACCGCCGTCAACGTCCCGTATCTCGACGCCATCTTGTTCGTGCTCGGCATCCGACGTGAAGATGTCGAGGCTGCCGACGCCGCCGGCCACCAGGACGGCGCCGTCTAGCGCACCAGGGGCTTGTACTTGATCCGGTGGGGCTGGTCCGCCTCGGAGCCCAGCACCTCGTGTCGCCAGGCGTCGTATTCGGTGAAGTTCCCTTCGAACCACCGCACCTGCGAATCGCCCTCGAACGCCAGCACATGGGTCGCCACACGGTCGAGGAACCAGCGATCATGACTGATCACGACCGCGCAACCCGGAAAGGCCAGCAAAGCCTCCTCGAGTGCCCGGAGTGTGTCGACGTCCAGGTCGTTGGTCGGCTCATCGAGGAGGAGCACGTTGCCGCCCCTCGTCAGCATCCGCGCCAGATGTACTCGGTTGCGTTCACCGCCCGACAGTTCCCCGACCCGCTTCTGCTGGTCGGAGCCCTTGAAGTTGAAAGAGGCCACGTACGCGCGTCCGTTCATCTCCCGCGTCCCGATCCGCAACGTCTCGTTGCCATCGGTGATCTGCTGGTAGACGGTCAATGCGGGATCGAGTGCGTCTCGTGACTGGTCGACGTAGGCCAGATCGACGGTCGGCCCCACTTCCAGCGTCCCGGCGTCGGGGGTTTCCTGTCCGGTGATCATGCGGAACAGCGTCGTCTTGCCGGCGCCGTTCGCTCCGATCACGCCGACGATACCCGCAGGGGGGAGCCGAAAGGTGAGGTCTTCGATGAGCAGCCGGTCGCCGAAGCCCTTCGAGAGGTGTTCGGCCTCGATCACCTTGTCCCCGAGACGTTGTGTCATGGGAATCGTGATCTCGAGCCGGCGCCGGTCATTCCGATCCGCCTGGGCCTCGGCGAGCAACTCCTCGTAGGCGCTGAGGCGCGCCTTCGATTTGGCGTGTCGGGCTCGTGGCGACATGCGAACCCACTCGAGTTCGCGGGCCAGGGTCGTCTGACGCGCCGAGGCCTGCTTTTCCGCCTGCGCCAGGCGGGCCTGTTTCTGTTCTAGCCAGCCCGAATAGTTGCCCTCGTAGGGGTACGTGCGCCCGTTGTCCAGTTCCAAGATCCAGCCGGCGACGTTGTCGAGGAAGTATCGGTCGTGGGTCACCGCCATCACCGTGCCGCGGTAGTCGGCGAGGAACCGTTCGAGCCATGCCACCGATTCGGCGTCGAGGTGGTTGGTCGGCTCGTCCAACAGCAGCAGGTCGGGATGACTCAGGAGGAGCCGGCACAGCGCCACCCTGCGGCGTTCGCCGCCTGACAGCGTCGCCACCTCGGCGTCCGACGGCGGCACACGAAGCGCGTCCATGGCGATGGCCACCGTTCGTTCCAGATTCCACGCATCCGTGGCTTCGATGCGTGCCTCGAGGTCGGCCTGGCGCTTACCGAGTTCGTCATAGTCGGCATCCGGATCCGCCCAACCCGCCAGCACCTCGTTGTAGTCGTCGATGAGTGCCTGGACTTCGGCCACGCCGTCCATGATGTTGTCCAGGACGTTCTTGGAGTCGTCCAACTGCGGTTCTTGCTCCAGGTATCCGACGGTGAAGCCCGGGGTGAGCCGTGCCTCGCCGGTGTAACCGTCGTCGAGACCCGCCATGATGCGGAGCAGAGACGACTTGCCGGACCCGTTGTGGCCGATGACGCCGATCTTGGCTCCGGGGTAGAACGCCAAGGTGACGTCCTGGAGAACGTCGCGGTCTGGCGGGTAGTGGCGCGATACGCGCACCATCGTGTAGATGAACTTCTCGGCCATGGCGCGGCAGGCTACTAGCGGGGTTGTCGCGTTCTGCCAGCCCGACCGTATCCTGACCTCATGCGGTGGTTTCTGGCGCTCGTCTTGGCGTTGCCCGTCGCCGTCGTGGGTCCGACTCCGGCCGCGGCGTCCGACGTCGGCCTCACGGTGGTCGTCACCAACCCGGCCGGACACGAACTCGCCACGGCCACGGCCACGATCGACGGCCGGGACGTGCGCGGGAACTCGGGCCGGTTCGCGATCGACCGGCCCGGGTTTGTGCGCGTGACCGCTCCGGCGTACGAGACGGTGGGCTTCCGGTGGGATGGTCGTCCGGGCCGGCTGCTCGTCGAACTCGCACCGCGGCGCATCCAGGCCATCCGCGCCGGCGCCGAGAGCGCCGGCGATCCGGCCGCCTGGCGTGCGATTCTCGACCTGGCAGACACCTCGGCTGCCAACGCGCTGGTTTTGGACCTCAAGGACGAGTCTGGCTTCGTCTTCTCGCAGACGCCATCGGAACGGGCAGTCGAAACCGGTGCGCAACTCGACGTCTACGACCTGGCGGCTCTCATCGCCGAAGCCCACGATCGCGGGCTGTACGTGGTCGTGCGCATCGTCGCGTTCCAGGACCCGGTGGCCGGTGCGGCGATGCCCGACTGGGCCGCCTGGGACACGGCTCGGGAGCGTCCGTTTCGCAAAGGCGTACAGGTGTTCTTGGATCCTTGGGACCTGGAGGCGCGCCGGTACGCCCTCGACCTCGCCGTCGACGCCTGCGCCATGGGCGCCGACGAGGTCCAGTTCGACTACGTGCGATTCCCAGATGGCTTCGGCTCGGCCGTGCGCTTCGATGGTCCGTCGACTGCGGACGGCCGTCGAGAGGCCATCACCACGTTCCTCGACGACGCCCGCCGCCGGCTGGGTCCGCAGGGGTGCGCGACGGCGGCGGCCATCTTCGGTTTCATCACCTCGACGCCCGGCGAAGGAGGCATCGGCCAGCACCTCGAGACGGTTGCGCAAAGGGTCGACGTGGTCTCGCCGATGATCTACCCGTCGCACTATGGGGAAGGTTGGTTTGGTTTCGCCGACCCCAACGCACATCCGTACGACGTGGTGTGGCGGGCGCTCGCCGACGGCCAGCCCCGCCTCGCCGACTCGACGGTCGTCGTCCGTCCGTGGCTCCAGTCGTTCTTCTACACGTCGCGCCAGATCCAGGCGGAACGAGAGGCCGCGGCCGACCGTGGCGTCGGATGGATGCTCTGGAACGTGCGGAGCAGTTACTCCCTCAGCTCGATCGGCGAGTCAACCGAGCTCGAACGGCTGTCGTCGGCGGTCTTCTGGGCCCAGCCGCCCGTGTTTCTGAGCGGAAGTCACGGTCCGGCGCTCGTGAGCTTCTGGATCCGCTAGTCCACCTTCTCGAACAGGTGGGCGTTGTGGAGGAAGCCTTCCACTGTGAAGGGTTGGGCTGCTTCGTCGTGGTGGGGCGGGAAGACCAGCCACGAGGCCACGGCGCCCAAGAGACATGCCACCCCGCAGATCGTGAACGCCAGCGGGAAGTTGCCGAGGTCGCCGAGCCAGCCGCCCATGATCGGGAACACGATGCCGCCCACGCCGTAGGACAAGAACACCCACGGGTAGTTCTTCCCGACGGTCGTATTGCCGAACTCGTCGGCGGTGAGCGCCGGGAACAACGCGAAGTTGCCGCCGAAGTTGAAGCCGATGAGGGTGGCCGCCAGGTAGAGCGTGTACTCGCCCGCCGCCATCGGCACGAACAGCAGCAGGAAGATCCCCTGCGTGGCGGCCATGGTCACGATCGAGCGCTTCCGTCCCAGCTTGTCGCTCAACGCGCCCCAGGCCAGCCTGCCCGCCCCGTTGGCGAGGCTGAAGAAGACCGCCATGGCGGTGCCGGCCACCGCGCTGGCGGCCGCTCCCTCCATGCCGCCGGCCATCAGGGCTTCGATCGGATACAGCTTCATGAGGCCGATCGCCATGAGGCCGGCTCCGGCCGACACCATGAAGGTCAGGGAGATGAGGTGGAACTGCGGTGTCCGAAGCATCTCGCGCGGCGAAAACCCCTCGGCACCGGTACCGGCTGTCTGCGGTGCGACGTATCCCGGCGGCGTCCAGCCGTCGGGCGGCATCCGCATCACCGTCGAGCCCGCCACGACGAGCACGGCGAAGAGGACGCCATAGGCGAGGAACGTGCCGTCGAGGCCCCAACGGTCGAGCAGGTTGCCCCACTCGCCGGCCAGCTTCACCCAGCCGAGCGCGCCGAACCCGAAGCCGGCGACGGCCGCCCCGGTGATCATGCCCTTGCGATCCGGGAACCACCGCATGCCGACCGCGATCGGGACGACATAGGCGAGCCCGATGCCCGCGCCGCCGATGATGCCGACACCCACGAGGACGGGCCAGAACTCACCGCCGCCTCCGAGCGCCGCCAGCGCGTAGCCGGTGCCGAGCGTGAGCCCGCCCCCGAGCGCCAGGCGGCGCGGGTCCCATGTCGTGAGTTTGCGGCCGGCGCCCACCATCACGAGCGCGAACATGGCCAGCCCGACCGAGAACACGATTTGCGTCTGCACCTTCGACCAGCCCGCT
Organism: Acidimicrobiia bacterium; assembly: GCA_041628225.1. Classification (GTDB taxonomy): domain Bacteria; phylum Actinomycetota; class Acidimicrobiia; order Spongiisociales; family JAENVV01; genus JBFKPQ01. The sequence continues at coordinate 15,471 of JBFKPQ010000039.1, forward strand.
TCGCGCAGGGCGGGGGTGAACACGGACCACGCATAGATGGCGCCGAGACAGACCTGGATGACGACGGCGCCGACAACGACCTTCCAACGTTGCATGGACGACCTCTCACACGGTTACGAGCCAACGTATCGCGACCGATATCGGGCTGCCAGGGTCGAAGGGTCGGATCGCGCCGGGACCTACGACGCCAGGAAGGCGGCGACCGCGGCGCTATCGGTCACCACCGGCATCGGGGGGAGCGATCGCAGGATCGTCTGGCCGTAGCGCCGCCTGGCCACCCGGCTGTCGAGAATGGCCACCACGCCACGATCGGTGGTGGTCCGGATCAGGCGGCCCGCCCCCTGCGCGGTGAGCATGGCCGCGCGGGGGAGGTCGACGGTCATGAACGCCTGCAGTCCGTCACGTTCTGCTGCCTCGCGCCGGGCCACCCACAAAGGATCGTCGGGTCGAGGAAACGGAAGCCGGTCGAGCACGACGAGTTCGAGTGCCCGGCCGGGAACGTCCAGCCCTTCCCAGAATCCCATCGTCGCCACGAGGACCGACGTCTCATCGCCCTCGAATTCGGACACGAGCCGGGGTTTCGGGAGCTCTCCCTGCACGAGCAGCCGGAATCCGTCGAGTCCGGCCAGCGCATCCGCAAACCGGTCGAGCATGCGGTAGCTCGTCGTCAGCACCAGGGCGCGGCCCCCGGCCGCCGCCACCAACGCCTGGACCTCGTCGACGGCGGCATCGGCGTAGGCCGGATCATTGGGCTCCGGAAGGCTCGCCGCCACGTAGATGCGGCCCTGTTCGGCGAAGTCGAACGGTGACGTGACTCGCACCCCGGCGGTCGAATCGGTCGAGAAGCCCAAGGTCCTCGCCAGGGGGACCAACGATCCGCCCGACGAGAGGGTGGCGCTGGTCACTACCGTGGTCACGTCGGCCAGCAGGTGTTCGGCGACGAGCGATCCGACGTCGATCGGAGCGACCGACAGGCTTCCACGGTTCACCCAGGCGACGTTCCCCTCGGGAATCGACGCCGCGATGGTCAGATCGGCTTCCAGGTGACCGGTCAACCGGGTGAGCCGCGCCTTGGCGCCGGTCTGCGCCTGCGTGGCCGTCGCACCCCGACGCGCCTCGGCCGCAATGCGACCGACCGCACGAGCCGCGCTGATGAGCGGCGCGTGCAAACCGGCCTCCTGAGCGTCGGCGATCCGTGCGCCCTCTTGGCTCTCCAACGCCGTCGAAAGCGCATGGCTCGCCGCGTCGAGCGCCTCCAGCAGCTGGTCCGTCTTCTTCGAACCGGCCACGCCGCGCAGATACCGGGTGGCTCGCGCCAGTTGACGGAATCGCCAGGGCGCGATCTCGAATCCGAACGCCGACGCGAACGTGTCCTGCAGCCGGTGCCCTTCGTCGAAGATCGCCGCATCGTGTGCCGGGAGGACGGCCTTGTCCGCCATGAGGTGCGTGCCGTACAGGTGATGGTTGACGATCACGACATCGGAGCTGGCGGCGCGGTCGAGCGCCGCCATCGCGAAGCACTCGTCGCCGAACGGGCATGCCTCGCGTCCCGGGCATTCCGTTCCCGACACCGACACCTCGCTCCAGACGGCATCAGCGATCGCTTCGGGGTAGTCGTCGCGGTCGCCCGTCGGATGGTCTTGCGCCCACCGCGCGATCCGCTCGATGTCGGAGCCGGCGGTCTCGGACGGCTCTGCGAAGAGATCGCCCTGCGAAGGTTCCAGGGCGGTGGCTTCGGCCACCCTGGCGAGGCACACGTAACTCTGGCGACCCTTGACGGTCGCCCAGCTGAACGGGTGGTCCGCGAGAGCCTCGGCGAGGAATGGCAGGTCGCGGCGGTCGAGCTGATCCTGGAGGCTCTTGGTCGCTGTCGACACCACCACCGGACCCTCCGTGAGAATCGCGGGTATCAGGTAGGCGAATGACTTCCCGGTTCCGGTGCCCGCCTCGACGAGCAGATGGTGCTCGCCTTCGAGAGCGTCGGCCACCGCCTCGGCCATTTCGACCTGCCCGGCGCGATGTGCTCCGCCCGGTTTGGCGGCCACGACCTGATCGAGGGCCGATCTGGATTTGTGCAGCAGCGACATGGATTCGCCATCGTACGGGTTCGGGCATGTTGCGCGGTCGCGGCTATCGTCCTGGTGGGCAGCCGCCCGTTCCTATGACAACTTCTACCGACGACGTCTCCACGACCTTCGCCAGCCTGGGCATCGCGCCCGAGCTGGTCGACTCGCTCACCGAGCGTGGCTTCGAGACGCCGTTTCCCATCCAGACGATGTCCATCCCCGACGCCCTGGCCGGCCGCGACGTGTGCGGGAAGGCGAAGACCGGCTCGGGTAAGACCATCGCGTTCGGGATTCCCATGGTGATGAACACCACCCGCCAGAAGCCAGGCCATCCGCAAGGGCTCGTCCTGGTGCCGACGCGCGAGCTCTGCCTCCAGGTGACCGAAGAGCTGGAACGGCTCGCCGAGCCGTTCGGCCTACGCGTGGTGGCCATCTACGGTGGCGTCTCGATCCGCGACCAGATCCAAGAGGTCGGCCGCGGAAGCGACATCGTCGTGGCGACGCCCGGCCGCCTCATCGACCTCATCGACCGCAAAGCCGTCTCGGTACGAGATGTCGACATCGTCGTTCTCGACGAGGCCGATCAGATGGCCGACATGGGGTTCCTTCCGCAGGTCGACCACGTGCTCCGTCAGATCGAGCGCCGCCACCAATCGCTGCTGTTCTCGGCAACCCTCGACGGTGCCGTCGACCGCCTCGTCAAGCGGCACATGCACGACCCGGTCTACCACGAGGTCGAGACCGACCAGCCCACCGTCGAGACCATGGAGCACCGGTTCATCGAAGTCCACCACATGGACAAGCCGAAGATTGTCAAGGCCATCGCCGCTTCGGTCGGCCGGGTCCTCGTGTTCGTCAGGACCAAGCGGGGCTGTGACCGCGTGGCCGATCAGCTCCGCGCCGAGGGGGTCGCGGCGCGCGCCATCCATGGTGATCTTCCGCAACCGAAACGCGAACGCGTCCTCGCCGGCTTCGCCGACGGGAAGATGCCGGTGTTGGTCGCTACGAACGTTGCGGCCCGCGGACTGCACATCGAAGGCGTCGATGTCGTCATCCACTACGACCCGCCCAAGGACTACAAGACCTATCTGCATCGCTCCGGCCGCACCGCTCGCGCCGGTGACACCGGCCTCGTCGTGACGCTCGTCGAATACAACCAGATGACCGAGGTGCGAACCCTCCAGAAGGAGGCCGAAGTCCTCCAGCCCATCGTCAAGATGTTTTCGAACGATCCCCGGCTCGCGGATCTCGGGTCGTTCGAGCCGCCACCGCTCGAAGAGCCGCCACCCCGTTCGCGCCGGCGCCGCCGGCGTTGATGGGAACCGGCGTCGGCCGGTCCGCATCAGGCCATGCGCCGCCGCGAAGCCGCCTCCGCCTCTTCGGGTGACACGGGCCGCACCGACAGGTCCAACGCCACGAACAGCGTCTTGGACCATGGATAGAAGACCACCGGCACCACCAGGTTCAA
>JBFKPQ010000040.1:0-18996 GCA_041628225.1 Acidimicrobiia bacterium
GCTGGCCGACCTGCCGGACGACCAGCGCATGGTGGTGGTCCTCAAGGACGTCGAAGGCTGGTCGCACGCCGAGATCGCGGAAGCGGCCGGAGCGACGGTTGGCGCCACGAAAGTGCGCCTGCACCGTGCTCGCAAGAAGCTTCGAGTGGCGCTCGAGGAGCGAGAATGGTGACCGGTCTCGTCGGTCGGATCGGGACGGTGGCTGCCTCGACGGCGCAAAGCGCTCGTTGTCGCATCGTGCGAGCAGTGCTTCCCGAGATCGTCGGCGAGGGTGTTGGAGAACGGCCCGACTGGATGCGTGCACACCTGTCGAGCTGCCTGGTGTGTCGTTCCGAGGCGGACCGACTCGCCGACCTGGATCGCGCCATGGCAGCTCGACGTGCTCAGGCGTGGGCACCGCCCCTGACCTTGGTGAACTCGGTGATGGACCGGCTGGACGACATCGACGGTCGATCGCATGCGACGGCTGCCACGCTCGCAGCGGTCGGTCTCGGCGCCACGGCGGTGGGCGTCACGGTTTGGGCGGCGGTGCGAGCCCGGAGCAGGTGACGGCGACGTTAGAGCCGCACGCCGGGTTTACACTGGGCGGTACCGGTTCGTATACTGCCCGGTCGGCGCCTTCCCTCAGGAATCGGCTTCGGAGGGGTGTAGCTCGAATTGGCAGAGCGCCGGTCTCCAAAACCGGAGGTTGTGGGTTCGAGTCCCACCGCCCCTGCTCCACACGCAAGGACACACGAGGATCATGAATCGAGAGACCCGCCGCCTCCAGCAACGCGAGGAGCGGCGACAGAAGAAAGCGGATCAGGTTCGACAGGACCGCAGCTCGGCGAAGACGCCGGTACAGCGAGCGGCCGCCAAGCGCGCCGTGACGCCCGTCGAGAAGAAGCCGCTCTTCCGGCGTCTCATCCATTTCTTCCGGGAGGTCCGTGCCGAACTCAAGCGGGTCTCGTGGCCGACGCGTGAACAGATGGTTGCCTTCACGACGGTGACCGTCATCACGACGATCGCGCTCACGCTCTTCACTTTTGCGCTCGACTTCGGTTTCAAGAACGGCATCCTGACCTTGCTGGAGTTGGGCTCATGAACGAGGTAGTCGACGTGACGGACGAGACGACCGACGCGGCTTCCAACGAGGAGTCGTCCGACGAGCAGGCGACCGACGAAGAGACGACCGACCAGACCGAGGCCACGGAGGCCGTCGACGAAGGCGCCGCCGGCGAAGATGCCGACGGCGAAGAGGTGGCCGAAGCGCCCGAGGAGCCGGCCAGTCCATACGACAAGCCAGGGGATTGGTACGTCATCAACTCGTACTCGGGATACGAGAACAAGGTCAAGCTGAACCTCGAGACACGCGCCAAGTCGATGCACCTCGAGAACAAGATCTTCGAGGTGATGATCCCGATGGAGGACGTCGTCGAGATCAAGAACGGCAAGAAGGTGACCGTCCCGCGCAAGATGCTGCCGGGCTACGTCCTCGTCCGCCTGTACCTCGACGACGACACGTGGTACGCCGTGCGCAACACCCCCGGTGTCACCGGCTTCGTGGGATCGGGCAACAAGCCGGTGCCGCTCAGCCGCCGTGAGGTGGAGCGTTTCCTGGGCGTGAGGAAAGAAGAGGAAGTCAAGGCTCCGCGCTTCAAGCCGGAGTGGGAGATCGGTGACAGCGTCCGCGTCATCGTCGGCCCGTTTGCGGACTTCAACGGCGTGATCGAGAGCATCAACCTGGACCAGTCGAAGGTCGTGGTGCTCGTCAACATATTCGGCCGTGACACGCCGGTGGAGCTCGGCTTCGCCGACATCCAGAAGAACTGAACATTTCGGACCGGACCGAACGGTCCGGTCCGGGTCGCCCGTCGGCCACCCGCGCTGCTCATCGTGGGCTCGGCCGCTTCTGACGGCAGCGACGCCACCAGAAACGACAACAAAGGGTTGACACATGGGTCGCAAGAAACTGATGACCGTGCTCAAACTGCAGATCCCGGCGGGCCAGGCGAGCCCGGCTCCGCCCGTGGGTCCTGCGCTGGGTCAGCACGGCGTGAACATCATGGATTTCGTCAAGGCGTACAACGACGCCACGGCGAGCCAGGCCGGGACGATCGTTCCCGTGGAGATCTCGGTCTACGAAGACCGCAGCTTCACGTTCATCACCAAGACGCCACCGGCCGCCGTCCTGCTGCGACAGGCGGCCCGTCTCGAAAAGGGTTCGTCGACGCCGCACACCGAGAAGGTGGGGTCGGTGACACGAGCACAGGTGAAAGAGATCGCCGAAACGAAGATGCCGGACCTCAATGCCAACGACATCGAGGCCGCCATGAAGATCGTCGAAGGTACCGCCCGCTCGATGGGCATCACCGTCGACGGCTGACAACGACCAGTTGGGAGGTCGACCACCGAGTCGACCGTTTGCACCACGGAGGAACGATATGCCCAAACGCGGCAAGAAATACACGGAAGCGCTGAAGCGCTTCGACCCGCACAACGCCTACGCGCCCGCCGAGGCGATGGAACTCGTCCGTTCCCTCGCGAGCGCCTCGTTCGACGAGACCGTCGAGTTCGCGGCCCGGCTGGGCATCGACCCGCGCAAAGCCGACCAGTTGGTGCGCGGGACGATTGCGCTCCCGGCTGGAACGGGCAAGACGGTGCGAGTGGCTGTCTTCGCCCAGGGCGATGCGGCCAAGGAAGCCGAAGAGGCCGGCGCCGACCTGGTCGGCGGCGAGGAACTCGTCGAGGAGATCGCCGGTGGCCGTGCCCTCGATTTCGATCTGGCGATCGCCACCCCGGACATGATGGCGAAAGTCGGAACGCTCGGCCGAGTTCTCGGCCCCCGCGGGCTCATGCCCAACCCGAAAGCCGGCACGGTCACCCCGGACGTCGGGAAGGCTGTCGGAGAGTTCAAGGGAGGGCGGATCGAGTATCGCAACGATCGCCGTGGCAACGTCCACGCGCCGATCGGCAAGGTGTCGTTCGAAGCCGAACAGCTCGTGCAGAACCTGACGGCACTCGTCGAAGAACTGGCGAGGGTCAAGCCGGCGTCGGCCAAGGGCGTGTACATGAAGAACGTGTCCGTGGCCACCACGATGGGGCCCGGCATCAAGGTGGACGTCAGCGGACTCGTCTGACCCTCCCATCGCTGACGCGAGAGACGCCCGGCCGTGTGCCGGGCGTCTCTCATTGGAAGGGCCTCGGGAGGGGCGGGGGACAGGCATCGTGCGGTCGCCAGGTGCCGCGTTGGCCGAAGGGTGTGTCAGTGGTGGTCCGGCCGGCAGGGTAGGGGCCGCGGCCGTTCCGCTTCCTTCGGTTGTCAGCCCGACCAGTTCCCGCGCTCCTCTTGGGTGGGGCGGTCGTCAGATTCCACCCGAACCGATGGACCCCTTCCCGACGACCGTGATCGGTCGTCTCTCTGGTCTTGACTATCGCGCCGATCAGCCCATCTGTCCATCGAAAATCCCGATGTGACAACCAGAGGGCCCCGCGTGTACTCTTCCGGCCGACAACTCCTATGACCTCAGACCGTTGGAGCCACGAGGCTTAATCGGGCCGGATATCGGACCATCCCACGCAGGTTGCACCTCCTTTCGGGTTCTCCGTCGTCTGCGGTCGTCGGGGGACCTTTTCTCATTGAGGAGGAAGGCCGATGCCAAGACCTGAGAAGGTCCAGGCAGTTGAAGAGATCAAGGAACGCCTCGATGCGTCGCGGGCAACGTTCCTGACGGAGTACCGGGGACTGTCGGTGACCCAGCAACAGACGCTGCGACGCGCGCTGCGTGCCGCCGGCGCCGAGTACAAGATCGTCAAGATGACGCTCGCCAAGCGGGCGGCCGACGAACTCGGGCTGGAGATCGGTGACGAGTTGATCGGCCCCACGGGGCTGGCGTTCGCGTCCGACGATCCGGTACCCGTTGCCAAAGCACTGCGCGACTTCGCCAAGGAGAACGAATCGTTCGTCCTGAAGTCCGGCTTGCTCGGCACGGTGGTGCTGCCACCCGAGCAGGTCACAAAGCTCGCCGACATCGAGCCCCGCGAGGTGCTGCTGTCCAAGATCGCCGGTGCCGCCAAGGCGCCGATGGCGAAGATGGCCGGCATGTTCGCCTCGTTCACGCGGGACGCCGCGTCGATGTTCTCTCAACTGCTCGACCGCAAGGAACAGGAGGGGCCCGTCGCCGAAGATCCAGCCACCGAACCGGTGGTCGACGTCGCCGACGACGAATCCGCCCCAGAGGCCGCTGAAGAAGCGGCTGCTGACACGCCGGCTGCCGATGTGGCCGCCGACACCGACAACGATGGATCCGACGACACCGTGTCCGACGACGCGGCTGCCGAGGAGGAATGACAATGGCAAAGATGACGACTGACGAACTCCTGGGCGTCTTCGAAGAGATGACCGTTCTCGAGTTGAAGGAGTTCCTCGACGCGTTCGAGGAGAAGTTCGACGTGACGGCAGCTGCCCCGATGGCGATGGCCGCCGTGGCCGCTCCGGGCGCCGCCGCCGAGGCCGCCGAGGAGGAGAAGGACGAGTTCGATGTCGTCCTCACCTCGCCGGGCGACAAGAAGATCCAGGTGATCAAGGAAGTCCGTGGCCTCACCAGCCTCGGACTGAAGGAAGCCAAGGATCTCGTCGAGGCCAACGGCACGGTTCTCGAAGGCGTGTCGAAGGAAGAGGCCGAAAAGGCGAAGGAAGCCCTCGAGGCTGCCGGCGCCGGTGTCGAACTGCGCTGACCGAAGCGTCTGCTCCAGGCCTGTCGACGATCCCCCTGCTGTGGCGGGGGGATCGCTCGCGTTGGCGGTGGCGTCTCGGCGCGCGGTCAGCGAGGCGGCCTCACCGTGGGTGGTCGATTTGCCTTCCCACCCGCGGCCCCAGCGCCTAGGCTGGCGGTCATGCGCCCGGAACTGATCATGATCGACGAGCAACGGGAAGGGGATCGCTCCCATGTCACCGTCGTGCTCATCCACGAAGGCGACGAGATTCGTGGAGAGGCTTCGGGTCCGCCGGATGCCAGCCATCAGCTCGAGCTGATCTGTCAGGCCACGCTCGAGGCGGCACGCTCGGCGAGCGAGAAGGAGCTCGGCCTCGAGTTCGCCGGCATGGCCATCACCGACGTCCACTCGAAACCGGTGGCGATGGCGCTCGTAAGGGTCGCGGGGGGCGACAGTGTGTTCGTCGGTACCGCCCAGGTCCGTCAGGATGGGGCCATGAAGGCCGTGAGTCGTGCCATCATGGATGCCGTGAACCGGCCGTTGTTCGGCTGAAGAGGCAGCGAGAAGCCTTGACCTCGTAGCGCCTCGCCCGGTATATTCGGGAACGACAACCGAGGTACGGAAACCCCATCGGGGTCGCGCCGTCCCGTCATCTTGCTGGCAGGGATAGCTAGTGCTATCCTGCCCTTTCGCTTGTCGTCACCTATCTGCATCCCAAGGAGGACCCCCGTTGGTCTCGCGCGTCGCCGAACGTCTCTCGTTCGCCAAGATCCCTGAAGTCCTTCCGCTCCCCGACCTTCTCGCAGTACAACACGATTCGTTCCGCTGGTTCCTCGAAGAGGGCCTGCACGAGATCTTCGCCGAGATCTCCCCGATCGAAGATTTCACCGGCAGCCTCGCGCTCGAACTGGTCGACCACCGCTTCGGCGATCCGTCGCGCACGATCGAAGAGTGCAAGGAACGCGACGAGAACTACTCGCGTCCTCTTTTCGTGACCGCCCGGTTCATCAACCGTGACACGGGTGAGATCAAGGAGCAGCAGGTGTTCCTTGGCGACTTCCCGATGATGACCGACAACGGCGTGTTCATCGTCAACGGAACCGAGCGGGTCGTCGTCAGCCAGTTGGTGCGTTCACCGGGCGTGTACTTCGATGTGGCGCGCGACAAGACGAGCGACCGCATGATCTACTCGGCGAAGATGATCCCGGGCCGCGGCGCATGGCTCGAGTTCGACACCGACAAGCGTGACACGATCGGCGTGCGGGTCGACCGCAAGCGCCGCCAGTACGTTTCGGCGTTTCTCAAGGCTCTCGGGATCGCCGAGACCGACGAGGAGGTCCTCGAGTTGTTCGGCGGCGCCGAATCGATCCGAAACACGATCGAGCGCGATCCGGCCCAGGACAAGGACGAGGCCTTGCTCGACCTGTACCGCAAGCTGCGGCCCGGGGAGCCGACGACCGTCGAGTCGGCGCGCGGACTGATCCAGACGCTGTTCCGCAATCCGAAGCGCTACGACTTGACGCGGGTCGGTCGGTACAAGGTGAATACGCGGTTCGGCAAGCCGGTTCCCGACGACTACCGCAAGGACGACCAGCAGATGTTGTCGAACGACGACATCCTGGACTCTCTCCGGTATCTCGTGGCCCTGCATGCCGGCGAGACGTCCTACTCGACGTCGGCGGGTTTCGAGGTTGCGGTCCGTACCGATGACATCGATCACTTCGGCAACCGCCGCGTGCGGACCGTCGGTGAACTCATCCAGAACCAGGTGCGCGTCGGGCTGACCCGGCTCGAACGTGTGGTGCGCGAGCGGATGACCACCCAGGATCCCGAAGCGATCACACCGCAGAGCCTCATCAACATTCGTCCGGTCGTGGCGGCCATCAAGGAGTTCTTCGGCACGTCGCAGCTCAGCCAGTTCATGGACCAGCCCAACCCGCTGGCCGGCCTCACCCACCGGCGCCGGCTGTCGGCGCTCGGTCCGGGTGGCTTGTCCCGCGAGCGGGCCGGCTTCGAGGTGCGTGACGTGCACCCGTCGCACTACGGCCGCATGTGCCCGATCGAAACGCCAGAAGGTCCGAACATCGGTCTCATCGGCTCGCTGTCGACCTACGCCCGCGTCAATCGGTTCGGCTTCATCGAGACGCCGTACCGCAAGTTCGAAAAGGGCAAGGCGACGAGCCAGGTCGATTATCTGACCGCCACCGAGGAGGAGCGGTTCGTCATCGCTCAGGCCAACGCCCAACTCGACGACAAGGGCAAGTTCGTCAACGACCGCGTCCTCGTCCGTCGGGCAGGTGGTGAACGGGCAGGCGGTGAAGTCGACTATGTCGCAGCCGACGACGTCGATTACATGGACGTCTCGCCGAAGCAGATCGTCTCGGTGTCCACGGCGTTGATCCCCTTCCTCGAGCACGACGACGCCAACCGCGCGCTCATGGGTTCCAACATGCAGCGGCAGGCCGTCCCGCTGCTGCGTGCCGATGCTCCGCTCGTCGGTACCGGCGTCGAGCGGCGTGCTGCCCAAGACTCGGGCGACATGGTGATCAGTACGGTCGACGGCGAGGTCGTCGAGGTGACGGGCGATCGCATCGTCGTGAAGGAGAAGGGTGCCAACAAGAAGCACACGTTCGAACTGAAGAAGTTCGAACGGTCGAATCAGGGCACCTGCATCAACCAGAAGCCGCTGGCCCGTGAAGGCGACAAGATCAAGGCCGGTGACGTGCTGGCCGACGGTCCGTCGACCGACGCCGGTGAGCTGGCCCTCGGTCGTAACCTGCTCGTGGCGTTCATGCCTTGGGAAGGGCACAACTACGAGGATGCGATCATCCTCTCGGAGGACCTCGTCAAGACCGACGGGCTCACGTCGATCCACATCGAAGAGCACGAGATCGACGCGCGCGACACGAAGCTCGGAGCCGAAGAGATCACCCGTGACATCCCGAACGTCGCCGAAGAGGCCCTCATGGACCTCGACGAAGACGGGATCATCAGGGTGGGCGCCGAGGTCGGTCCGGGCGACTACCTGGTCGGCAAGGTCACGCCAAAAGGCGAGACGGAACTCACCCCGGAAGAGCGCCTGCTGCGCGCCATCTTCGGCGAGAAGGCCCGCGAGGTGCGTGACACGTCGCTCAAGGTGCCGCATGGCGAGTCTGGCAAGGTCATCGACGTCATCGTGCTCAAGCGCGACGAGGGCTACGACCTGCCGCCCGGCGTCAACGAGCTCGTCCGGGTCTACGTGGCCAGCCAGCGGAAGATTTCCGAAGGGGACAAGCTGGCCGGCCGTCACGGCAACAAGGGCGTCATCTCCAAGATCTTGCCCGTCGAGGACATGCCGTTCCTCGAGGATGGCACGCCGGTCGACATCATCCTGTCGCCGCTCGGTGTCCCGTCCCGGATGAATCTCGGACAGATCCTCGAGACCCATCTCGGATGGGCGGCGGCGGTCGGCTGGGAACCGTTCAAGTCGGACAGCCCGGCCGCACCCGGAGCCGAAGCGTGGACCAAGGTGTCGACGCCGGTGTTCGACGGGGCCCGTGAGTCCGAGATCGCCGAGGTCCTGGCGCATGCCAAGCCCAACCGCGACGGCGAGCATCTGATCGGGGAGTCCGGCAAGGCGCAGCTCTTGGACGGTCGCACCGGTGAGCCGTACGACACGGACATCACCGTCGGGTACATCTACATCCTGAAGCTCGTCCACCTCGTGGACGAGAAGATCCACGCCCGCTCGACCGGCCCCTACTCGATGATCACCCAGCAGCCGCTCGGCGGCAAGGCCCAGTTCGGTGGGCAGCGCTTCGGCGAGATGGAGGTGTGGGCACTGGAGGCGTACGGCGCCGCCTACGCACTCCAGGAGGTCCTGACGATCAAGTCCGACGACGTGCAAGGCCGCGTCAAGGTCTACGAAGCGATCGTCAAGGGTGAGAACATCCCGGAGCCCGGCATTCCCGAGTCGTTCAAGGTCCTGGTCAAAGAGATGCAGAGCCTGTGCCTGAACGTCGAGATGTTGTCGGCCGGTGAGGAGGTCGAGCTGCGCGAGCTCGACGAAGACGCCTTCCGGACCGCAGAGTCCCTGGGTATCGACCTCTCCCGCCCGGAACGCCGAGAGTCATGAACGAGATCAGCCTGCGAAACGTGAGGAGCGTCGGTGCGCCAGCTCTTTGATGAACTGAAGATCAGCCTGGCGACCAGCGACCAGATCCGGTCGTGGTCGTACGGTGAAGTGAAGAAGCCCGAGACGATCAACTACCGGACGCTCAAGCCCGAGAAGGACGGCCTGTTCGACGAACGGATCTTCGGGCCGCAGAAGGACTGGGAGTGCTACTGCGGCAAGTACAAGCGGATCCGCTACAAGGGCATCATCTGTGAGCGGTGCGGCGTCGAGGTGACGCGCGCCAAGGTGCGCCGCGACCGGATGGGTCACATCGAGCTGGCTGCCCCGGTCACGCACATCTGGTTCTTCAAGGGTGTTCCGAGCCGCCTCGGCTACCTGCTGGACATGTCGCCGAAGGAACTCGAAAAGGTCATCTACTTCGCGGCCTACCTGGTGACGCACGTCGATGACGAGAAGCGTCAGAAGGACCTGCCCGAGCTCGAAGAGACCATGCACGCCGAAATCCAGGTGGTGCGGGAAGAGTTCGAGGAGTGGAACGGCGAGCGTCTGCAGCGCCTCGAACAGGAGCTGTCGCAGATGGAAGAAGGCGGCGCCAAGCCGCAGGAGATCTCGGCGCGGCGCCGCGAGGTGGAGCGTGAGATCAAGGACCGGTCCGAGCGTTCGGAACACGAAGTCGAGCTGATCCAGGAGGCCTTCGACCGCTTCCGCACGATGAAGCCGAAGGTGCTCATCGAGTCGGAGCAGCTCTGGCGCGAGATCTACGACCGGTACGAGGACTACTACTCGGGCGGGATGGGCGCCGAAGCGATCAAGGATCTGCTCGGCCGGCTCGATCTCGATGCCGAGATGCAACTGCTCGACGAGAACCTCGAAGCGAACTCGGCGCAGAAGCGCCAACGCGCCACGCAGCGGATGAAGGTGGTCAAGCCGTTCTGGGAAGGCAAGAACGACCCGACGGCCATGATCCTCGAGACCGTGCCGGTCATTCCGCCGGATCTCCGTCCGATGGTCCAGCTCGACGGTGGCCGGTTCGCCACGTCGGACCTCAACGACCTGTACCGCCGCGTGATCAACCGCAACAACCGGCTCAAGCGCCTGCTCGACCTCGGCGCGCCCGAGATCATCGTGAACAACGAGAAGCGGATGCTCCAAGAAGCCGTCGACGCACTGTTCGACAACGGCCGGCGCGGCCGCGCCGTGACGGGTCCCGGCAACCGTGCGCTCAAGTCGCTGTCCGACATGCTCAAGGGCAAGCAGGGCCGCTTCCGGCAGAACTTGCTTGGCAAGCGCGTCGACTACTCGGGCCGCTCGGTCATCGTGGTCGGTCCGTCGCTGAAGCTGAACCAGGGCGGTCTGCCCAAGGTGATGGCGCTCGAGCTGTTCAAGCCATTCGTCATGAAGCGACTGGTCGAACTCGAACTGGCGCAGAACATCAAGTCCGCGAAACGGATGGTGGAGCGTCGCCGCCCGCAGGTGTGGGACGTGCTGGCAGAGGTCATCCAAGAGCACCCCGTGCTCCTGAACCGTGCCCCCACGCTCCACCGTCTGGGCATCCAGGCGTTCGAGCCGATCCTCGTCGAGGGCAAGGCCATCCAGATCCACCCGTTGGTGTGTGAGGCCTTCAACGCCGACTTCGACGGCGACCAGATGGCTGTGCACCTGCCACTGTCCGCCGAGGCGCAGGCCGAGGCGCGAGTGCTCATGCTGTCCACCCAGAACGTGCTGTCGCCGGCGTCCGGCATGCCGATCGTCACACCGTCCCAGGACATGGTCATCGGTGTGTTCTACCTGGCCGAAAAGGTCGAGGGGGGACTGGGCGAAGGTCGCGTGTTCTCGTCCATCGACGAAGCCCGGATGGCCTACGAGGCCGGACAGGTGGGTCTCCACGTCCCGGTGAAGATCCGCCTCGGTGCAGACCTCGTCGGCTCGCCCAAGCGGCATGCCGAATTGGCCGAGGTGCTGAGCGGGCTGATCACCGAAGAGCCGATCGACGGAACCAAGCCGTACGAGACCACGGTGGGACGCGCCATCTTGAACACCGTGTTCCCGGCGGACTTCCCGTTCATCGATGCTCCGGTCTTCAAGTCGGACATCCGACGGATCATCGAAGAAATCATCGATCTCTATCCCCGGTCCGAGGTGCAGGGTGTCTTGGACGGCATCAAAGAGCTCGGTTTCCGGTTTGCCACCAAGGCCGGCTTGACCATCGGTCTCGAGGACGTGAAGACCCCCGAGAACAAACAAGCCATCCTCGAGGATTTCGAGAAACGGGCCGACAAGGTCGAGGGTCTCTTCCAGAAGGGTGTCATCACCGACGACGAGCGACGGCAGGAGCTCATCGAGATCTGGACGGAAGCCACGGACAAGGTGAAGGACGCCATGGAGGCGACCCTCAAGGCCGAGCCGTTCAATCCGATCGAGATGATGGTGCGCTCCGGGGCGCGCGGAAACATCATGCAGGTCCGTCAGATCGCCGGGATGCGTGGCCTGGTGGCCAACCCGAAGGGTGACATCATCCCGCGTCCGATCATCTCGAACTTCCGTGAAGGCCTGTCGGTGCTCGAGTACTTCATCTCGACGCACGGCGCCCGCAAGGGTCTGGCCGACACGGCGTTGCGTACCGCCGACTCGGGGTATCTCACCCGTCGACTCGTCGACGTCTCGCAGGAGACCATCGTTCGAGAGGACGATTGCGAGACCGATCGCGGCATCAAGATTCAGATCCGGAACGAACGTGGTGAGTCCATCCGCAACCTGCGCAGCAGGGCCTATGGCCGGGTGCTGGCCGACGATATCAAGATCGAGCGAAAGCTCGTCGAGACGTCGGATGGTCTCAAGCTGCGGGCGGGCACGATGCTCGGCCGCAAGGAGCTCCTCGCCCTGGCGGCAGCCGAACCCGTGGAGGAGATCCGCGTGCGTTCGGTGCTCACGTGCGACGCGGCCATCGGCGTCTGCAAGGTCTGTTACGGCCTGAGCCTGGCGACCGGTCGCGAAGTGGAAAGCGGCGAGGCGGTCGGCATCATGGCCGCCCAGTCCATCGGTGAGCCGGGTACCCAGCTGACCATGCGCACCTTCCACACCGGCGGTGTCGCCGGTGAGGACATCACCCACGGGCTCCCCCGCGTCGTCGAGCTGTTCGAAGCCCGGACGCCCAAGGGCAAGGCCGTGCTGAGTGAGGTCGGCGGCGCCATTCAGGTGGTCGACGATGAAGAAGGCCGCCGCGTCGTCGTGTCCGCCTCTGACGGCGACTACGAGTACACGGTGTCCCGGAGGGCCCGTCTCCGGGTCTCGAACGGTGACGTCATCGACCCGGGCACGGCATTGACGGAAGGCCCGCTGGACCCGAAGGAGGTCTTGGAGATCCAGGGCGTTCGGGCCGCCCAGCAGTATCTCGTCGACCAAGTGCAGGAGGTGTACCGGTCGCAGGGCGTGGACATCCACGACAAGCACATCGAGATGATCGTCCGCCAGATGCTGCGCCGAATCCGGATCGTTGCCCCCAACGATTCGGACTTCCTGCCGGCCGCCCTCATCGACGAGAAGAAGTTCCGGGAGATCAACCGGGAACTCGTCGGCGACAGCAAGCGGCCCGCCGAAGGTCGGCCTGAGCTGATGGGCATCACGAAGGCGTCGCTGGCTACAGACTCGTGGCTGTCGGCGGCGTCGTTCCAGGAGACCACCCGGGTGTTGACGGAGGCGGCCATCATGGGCAAGTCCGATCACATGCGCGGTCTCAAGGAGAACGTGATCATCGGCAAGCTGATTCCTGCGGGAACCGGCGCCAGTGAGTACCAGTCGATCACACCGGTCCTCCCGGACGCTGATCCGATCGCCGCCCTCGGCATCTTCGGAGAACTGCCGACGAGCGAAGAAGACGCCCTTCCGGCCAACCCGGCAGAGTGGCTCGCCAGCCTCGGCGCCTCGTCCGACGACGGAGACGGTGAAGAGGAGTAGCCGCAACGGCGCCTCGAATCATGCCAGTGGCGGGCCTTCGGGCCCGCCACTGGCGCGTTCAGAGCAGTTTCGTCGCCGGCATGTCCTCGAGGAGCGCCCGCGAGCGTTCCATGGCTCCGGTGAAGTCGAGCGCCTCTCCTGTCTGCCAAGCCACCTCGAACTCGGATGCCTCCAGCTCCCGTTGGGCGCGCTCCAGGGTGGCGTCGTAGTAGAGCCGCTCGTATGGGGGGCTCGGAACGCCGATCTCGTTTCGGAGGCGGTTGGTAGCCGCGAGGATCTCGGCCGCCCCTCGGGCATCCCGTTCGATCAACGTGGCTGCCGCATTCTCGAGCCAGTGGGCCGAGCATGCCGCGTTTCCAAGCTCTCGGTAGTGCCCGAGGCTCTCCAGGAGCAGCGGGACTGCCTCATCCAACCGACCATCGAGTCGTGCAACGACGCCCTGGAATTCTCGTTGATGGGCGAGCAGTTGGGGTGCGCCGACTTCGTCGGCGAGCTTCCGGAATACGGCGATGTGTTCGGCTGCGGAATCCACATCTCCCAGTTCTGCTCGCAGAACGCCCAGAACGAGGTGGCTGAGTCCTTCGCCGACAGGGTCGCCTATCGCGGCGAAGATCGCTCTGGCTTCCTCCAGCACAGCTTCGATCTCGGCCAATGACAGGATCCCCCACTGCGCCCTCGCCAAATAGTGCATCGAGTACGCGAGGCCCCGCGCGTTGTCGAGGTCCCGATGCAGATCAACGGCCTTCTCCAGGATCTCGGCCGATCGGGCATATTCCCCCGTGACTTGCAGCAGTGATCCCAGGCTGTAGAGGAGTCGCGCCCGCAGAGCGGCATCGAAGTCGTGGCGCTCCTCGGCGAACGATTCGAGCCAGTCGCGACCTTCGCGCACCCCCTTCAGGTACCAGTAGCGGTACAGCCCGGTCGCGATTGCAGCACCGTCGGCGGCGCGGTCGAAGTCCGTGGCGCTGGCCATGGCAGCGCGAAAATCGGGGAGCGCCTCGACGACACGCGGCAGCAGCATGCGTTGCTCCCGCCCGTCGAGCCGGGTGCCCAGGTCTCTCGCCATTGCGGCGAAGTGACGAAGGTGGCGGATCTGCAGGGAAACTCGATCGCCCGTGTCTCCAACCTTGTCCGAGGCATAGAGTCGGATGGTCTCGTACATGCCGTACCGGTAGGTCCCATCATCGGCATCCATGACGCGAACCAACGACTTGTCAGCCAGTTCTGTGAGATGATCGACGATGTACGGATCTTCGAGAACTGCCTCGATCGCTTCGAGAGACGCAGGCGCGGCAAACACACTCATGGCGGCGAAGATGCGAGCTTGCTCGGCCGTCAACAGATCGAACGACCAGTCGATGGTTGCTTCGAGGGCACCGTGGCGATCGTGGGCATCACGCCGACCACCCGTGAGGAGCCGGAAACGGTCGTCGAGGCGGGACTCGATCTGGCCGATCGACATCGCCCGAACCCGCGCGGCCGCGAGTTCCGTCGCCAGCGGCAGACCATCGAGGCGTTCACAGATTCTGCTGATAGCTGCCAACTCGTCCCCAGTAGGTCGGAAATCTGACTTGACCGCGGCTGCGCGTTCGACGAAAAGCTGTACCGCCGGCGAGGTGGTTCCCTTGACGCCGAGCGGTCGAACCTCCTCCACGTGTTCTTGTCCGACCCGAAGCGGTTCTCGGCTCGTTGCGAGGATCCGAACCCCGTCGCCCGCCGTTGCCATGGCCGAAGCGAGCTGGGCTGCTCCGGCGGCGACGTGTTCACAGTTGTCGAGGATCACGAGGACCTCGAAATCTGCCACATGCCTCGTGATGCTCTCCAGTGCCGTCCGCCCTGGGCGATCCGGGACCCTGAGAGCCGACGCGGCGGCGGTGGCGACGAGGTCGACCCGATCGAGCGGGGCGAGTTCCACGAGCCACACGCCATCTTTGAAGCGCGCTCCAGCATCGGCAGCGACTTCCAGCGCGAGCCGCGTCTTTCCCATGCCCCCTGGGCCGGCGAGGGTCACGACGGCGTTGGACTCGAGCGATGTGAGAACGGCATCGATGACGTCGTCCCTACCGATCATCGAGGGAAGTTGAGCGGGGAGGTTGTTTGGGAAGCCGCTGAGACTGCGGAGCGGGGGGAAGTCTGATGGGCGACCATCCGAAACGACTTGGTAGATGCGGATGGGGCGAGTCAGGCCCTTCAAGCGGTGGTGGCCGAGATCTTCGAAGAGAGTTGGGCGTTCGGCGGCGTCGACCGTCGCCTCTGTGACAACGATCTGGTCCGCCCACGCTGCATCCATGACGCGCGCGGCCCGGTTGACGGTGGGACCAAATACGTCGTCGCCGAGTTCCAGCACCTCGCCTGTGTGAATGCCGATTCGCGCGTGGAGTCTCCCTGGCGGCTCCGGCCAATCGAGCGCGGCGAGCTCGGTTTGAAACGCAACCGCGGCCGTCACCGCTGCGAGCGGATCGTCGAACGCGGCGAACAGGCCGTCACCGGTGTGTTTGACGATTCGACCTCCGGAGGCTTGGACGCTGCGCTGGGCGAGGTCGTCGTGGAGGCCGAGTGCCTCAGCCATACCGGACGCATGGTGCTCCCAGAGCTGGGTGCTGCCTTCGAGGTCGCTGAAGAGCAGACTCATCTGTCGACCGGACACGTCACCCTTCCCAACGCGATCGCTCGACCAGGCTATCCCAGGCGTGGTCGGCGTGCTCTCGCAGTTCAGGCCGACGGCTCTCGGCCGCTCGCCACTGGCGTTTCAGCGGTAGGCGACCTGGGCGCCATCCTTGAACACCCGCCACGCCAGGTTGGTTCCCGGTCGGTAGGCCAGGTGCACCGGCGAGGGAGCGTCGAGCACCACGAAGTCGGCGACCGCCCCTCGACCCAGCCATCCCTTGTTCGGCTGCTCGAGCGCCAGCGCGCCGCCACGGGTGGCGCTCCACACTGCCTGGGCGGGAGTGAGCCCCATCTCGACCGCCGCCAGGGACACCACGATCTGCATGGACTCGACGTACGACGTGCCCGGATTGCAGTCGGTGGCCACTGCCACCGTTACCCCTTCTTCCCAGAGCATCCGCGCCGGCGCATGGCCCGTCCGGAGCGAGTAGGAAGCGCCAGGGAGCACCACGGCCACGACACCCGCCTCCGCCAGAAGGCGTGCCTCTGGCCGGCTGAGGTGATCGAGATGGTCGGCCGACACGGCACCGAGTTCGGCAGCGAGCCGAGCGCCGCCCCCGGCTGCCAGCTGGTTGGCGTGGAGGCGCGCCCCCAGCCCATGGCCCGCCGCCGCTTCGAGGATGGTGCGCGCCTCGTCGGGGGTGAACGCGCCCACGTCGCAGAACACGTCGCAGTAGTCGGCGAGCGGTGCGCACACCGCCAGCATCTCTTCGATGATGAGGTCGACGTAGTCGCCACGGTCCATACCCGTCGGGACGGCGTGTGCTCCGAGGAACGTCGGGACGAGATCGATCGGTAGGTCGGCGTCGAGGTCGGCCACCACCTCGAGAATCGACCGTTCGGTGGCGGTCTCCAGGCCGTATCCGGACTTGACCTCGGCCGTCGTGGTGCCATGGCGCAGCATGGTGGCGAACCGCACGGCGGCTTCTCGGCGGAGCCGCTCGGCCGGCGTCGCCCGAGTCGCCGCCACCGTCGACTTGATACCGCCACCACGGGCGGCGATCTCCTCATAGCTTGTGCCTTGCAGCCGAAGTTCGAACTCGCCGGATCGCTCCCCGCCGAACACCGCATGGGTGTGAGCGTCCACGAATCCGGGGATGACGGCGCGGCCTCCACCGCGCAGCGTCGGCAGCTCTCGGTATCGGTCGGGTAATGCCGACTCCGGTCCGGCCCACCGGACGAGGCCGTCGCGGACGGCCAATGCGGCGTCATCGATGATTCCGCAGAGTCCCGGCACGTTCGGATCGTTGGTGACGAGTTCGCCGATGCCCGTGACGAGGACACTCCCGTCGAATTCGATGCCCACCCGAGCAACCTCGGCGGCCACGTCGACGCACTCGTCACAGATGGTCACCTTTCCCGGGCCGGCGACGAGGTGTCGGACCTCGGCCTCGGGCTTGTCACAGAAGCTGCAACGAAGGCGCGCCATCACGCTTCCAACATCGGCACGTGGACCCCGCGCTCCCGCGCGACGTCGCGTGCGATGTCGTAGCCGGCATCGGCGTGGCGCATCACTCCGGTGCCCGGATCGTTCGTCAAGACCCGTTCGAGTCGCACCGCCGCGTCGGCCGTGCCGTCGGCGACGACCTGCGCCCCGGCGTGGATGGACTTCCCGATGCCGACGCCGCCGCCGTGGTGCACCGCCACCCAGGCTGCTCCCGACGCCGTATTCAGGAGGGCGTTCAGGATCGGCCAGTCGGCGATGGCATCCGAACCATCGGCCATGCCCTCGGTCTCGCGGTAGGGCGACGCTACCGATCCCGAATCCAGGTGGTCGCGCCCGATGACGATCGGCGCGCGGACGGCGCCGGACGCCACCAGGTCGTTGAACGCCAACCCGGCCTGATCCCGTTCGCCGTAACCGAGCCAGCAGATCCGGGCCGGGAGCCCCTGGAAGTGGACCTTCTGTTCGGCGAGTTCGAGCCAACGATGCAGCGGCCGGTTGTCGGGAAAGAGTTCGGCGACCGCTCGGTCGGTGGCGGCGATGTCGGCCGGATCGCCCGACAAAGCGACCCACCGGAATGGTCCCATGCCCTCGCAGAACAAGGGGCGGAGGTAGGCAGGGACGAAGCCCGGATAGGCGAAGGCGTCGGCATAGCCACCCTCGCGGGCCTCCCCGCGCAGATTGTTGCCGTAGTCGAAGACCTCGGCACCGCGCTCGGCGAACGCGACCATCGCCTCGCAATGCACCGCCATCGAATGGCGGGCTTCACGGATGTACGCCCGGGGATCGGCGGACCGCAGCTCGGCGGCTGCTTCCAGAGGGTGCCCGGCTGGGACGTAACCGTTGAGCGGATCGTGGGCAGACGTCTGATCGGTAACGATGTCGACTTCGACGTCTCGTCGCACCAACTCGGGGAACACGTCGGCCGCGTTGCCGACGACTCCGATCGACAGCGCCCGGCGGTCCCGCTTGGCGGCCATGGCCAGATCGATCGCCTCGTCGAGCGATGCCGCCCCGACATCGAGGTAGCCGGTCTCGAGGCGCCGTTGCAGGCGCTCGGGGTCGATCTCCACGACGAGTGCCACGCCGTCGTTCATGGTGACGGCCAGCGGCTGTGCGCCACCCATGCCGCCCAGGCCGGCCGTGAGCGTGAGCGTCCCGGCCAGGGTTCCGCCGAAGCGCAGGTCTGCGATGGCCGCAAAGGTCTGGAACGTCCCTTGCAGGATGCCCTGAGTGCCGATGTAGATCCACGAGCCTGCGGTCATCTGTCCGTACATGGTCAGCCCGGCGGTCTCGAGTTCCCAGAACGACTCCCAGTCGGCCCAGTCCGGCACGAGGAGGCTGTTGGCGATGAGGACCCGCGGTGACATCGGATGAGTTCGGAAGACCCCGACCGGCTTGCCCGATTGCACGAGCATCGTCTCGTCGTCCGCCAGGGCGTCGAGCGTTCGCACCATGACGTCGAAGGCCTCCCATGAGCGCGCGGCCCGACCGGTCCCTCCGTAGACGACCAAATCGTCCGGCCGTTCCGCCACCTCCGGGTCGAGGTTGTTCATGAGGCAGCGTTTGGCGGCTTCCTGGAGCCAACCGCGCGTGGTGAGTTCGGACCCCCGTGGGCTTCTGATGATTCGTGCCATGAGGTCAGTCTCGCACGGCGCCGGCGCCCATCACCTCACCGATCTCGCCCGATTCGATGAGGTCGGCGATGGCGGTGATGTCGGCACCGATCGGCCGATCGGCCGTCAGCTTGGGTACACGGGTTCGGATCAGGTCGATCAACGCGGTGGTGGTGGGGGAGGGTCTCAACGGGGCGCGATGCTCGACGCCCTCTGCGGCACAGAGGAGTTCAGCCGCGATCACGTGTGCCACGTTCGGAAGCACGTCCCACAGCTTGCGCCCGGCTCCCCACCCCATCGACACGTGGTCCTCCTGGCTTCCCGACGTCGGGATGCTCTCGACGGAAGCAGGGTGGCTGAGGACCCGGTTCTCGGCGACGAGTGCCGCAGCCGTGTATTGGGCGAGCATGAGGCCCGACTCCACGCCGGGGTCGGGCGACAGGAATGCCGGCAGGCCACCGGATCGCTGCGGGTCGAGGAGGCGGTCGATGCGGCGTTCTGAGATA
>JBFKPQ010000041.1:0-18892 GCA_041628225.1 Acidimicrobiia bacterium
GCGGCTCGACGCGGAGGACTACTCGGAGGATCGGCTCGTGCAGTTGGAGCATCTCTTCGGCAATCTGACGAAACAGGTGCGCGACACCCGCGCCGAGTTCCACCGGGCTCGTCCCGCCGATCCAGAGCCGCCCATCAGCCGCTGAACGGCGTGGATCGCAACATCCCTTCGGCAGGGTATGTTCCTGGTCTCGACGGGCTGAGGGCGATCGCCGTTGCGTGGGTGGTCGGATACCACCTCCAGATCCCTGGCACCGGCCTCGGTTGGGCCGGTGTACCGCTGTTTTTCGTCATCTCGGGATTCCTCATCACGCGCTTGTTGTTGTCGTACCGGGACCTTCAGCACCCGTATCGGGTCTTCTTCACACGGCGAGTCCTCAGGATCTTCCCCGTGTATTACGCGCTCTTGCTGATCGTGAGTCTCGTCCGGGTGGCGATCGGGGATGTGCAGAGTTTGGCTCAGATCCCGCTCTATGCGGCCTACGTGCAGAACATGATCCCTGAACTCCAGGCACGTGGCGACCTCTTGGCACATACCTGGTCGCTCGCGACGGAAGAGCAGTTCTACGCGCTCTGGCCCTTCGTGGTGCTGCGGTCCGGGTTCAGCCGGCTTCGGACGGTCATCCTCGTCATGCTGGTGGTAGGGCCGTTGTGGCGACTAGGCGTGTGGCTGACCGAGCTTCAGGGACAGATGGCTTGGGCGCCCTTGCCGGGGGCCGTGGATTTCTTGGCTTCGGGTGCCGCGATAGCCGTGGCGGTCTCTCGCGGCGTCACGACCGCGCGCTTGCGACGATGGGGGCTGACTGCTGTTGCGGTAGGAGGCGTGGCCGTTTCGGGCTTTCTCGTGGTCACCGGGCTTGGCCCGGATAGCGCTGCTTTTGTCTCGAGTTGGCTGCGCACCCACTATGTCTTCAACTCCGCGCTCGCCGCGTTCTTCGGAGGAGCGGTCGCTCTCGTGGTAGCCGGCGCGGTCCCGACCGTCCTCGAGGTCCCAACGGTACGACATGTAGGCAAGATCAGCTACGGGATCTACGCATTCCATCCGCCCGCGATTTGGTTCGTCGGCGTGATGGCGTCGGCGTGGTTCGGCGAGACGACGTCCGCATTCGGCTCGGCCCTCCTCGTCGGTGCCCAACTGATCGCCACCTACGCCGTGGCGGCCGTGTCGTGGAGGCTCCTCGAAGGGCCGTTCTTGCGTCTCAAGGAACGCCTCGCGCCTGTGGCGTCGTGATCTCGGTGCACCGCAAAGACGGTCGGACCAGAGCTACCCTGGCAGCGTGAATCCCGCTCGCCTGCTCGTTTCCGACCTGCTCGGACATCCTGGCGCACGTCGCCAGGAGTCTTTCGCGCTCGACGTCGACGTCGAGATGGACGTGGCACGCATCACCGAGCCAGTCGATGTCGACCTGACGATGGAGGCGGGTACGCGCGACCTGCTCGTGAGAGGAACGGCCGGCTATGGCGCAACGCTGGTGTGCAACCGGTGTCTGACCGAGTTCGACCACACCGGTTTGGTCAAGATCTCGCAGCCCTACAGCGAGCAACCCGAGTCCGAGGACATCCTGCCGATCGAGCATGGCTACATCGACGTGACCGAACCCGTGCACGACGAGGTCGTACTCGATCTGCCACTCACGCCCGTCTGCAGGCAGGACTGCCTTGGACTTTGCCCGACGTGCGGAACCGACTTGAATACAGATCCGTGCGAAGGCCACGAAGATCTGTCTTCGTCGCCGTTCGCTATATTGCAGGATCTCCTGCCCCCTGAAGATCACTGAAGGAGTCGGCCGTGGCCGTACCCAAGAAGAAGATGTCGCGGTCACGCTCGCGTCGCCGCAAGAGCCAATGGAAGATGGACCGGCCGCACACGTCCGAATGTCCACAGTGTCATGCGCCCAAGCGACCCCACCGGGTATGCGCCAACTGTGGCGTCTACCGCGGTCGTGAGGTCGTCGCCACCGACGAGTAGGAGTCCACGCTGGCTCGGGTAGCCCTCGACGCCATGGGGGGCGATCACGCACCCGCCGAAACCGTGGCCGGTGCCGTGGCGGCTGCCGCCCGCGGTGTCGATGTCGTGCTCGTTGGCGATGAGACCGTCGTGCACGAGCACCTCGCTGCTCATGGAACCGACCTCCCGGTGGTACACGCCGGTCAGATCATCGGCATGGGCGCCAACCCGGCCAAGGCGATCCGCGACCTGCCGGACGCATCGATCGTTCGCGCCGCCAAGCTCGTCAAGACGGGCGAAGCAGACGCCCTGGTCTCGGCCGGCAGCACCGGAGCGGCGCTCGCTGCCGCGGCGATCGTCATCGGGCGGATTCCCGGCGTACTGCGCCCCACGATCGCATCGATCTTCCCCACCCCCGGCAGCCATACCGTGGTCCTCGACTCGGGGGCCAACCCCGACTGCAAGCCGGAGCACCTCGCCCAGTTCGGACTGATGGGCTCGCTCCTCGCCCAGATCTACCTCGAGTGTGCCAAGCCGCGCGTCGGCCTGCTGACGATCGGCGAGGAGCGGGGCAAGGGTCGTGACCTCGAGCGGGCGGCCTATGACCTGATGGAGTGGGATCCGCGCATCAACTTCATCGGCAACGTCGAGGGTCGTGACATCGCCACCGACGTGGCCGATGTCTTCGTGACCGACGGATTCACGGGCAACATCATGCTCAAGACCACCGAGGGCGCCCTCCGGATCGCCCTGACGATGGTCGCCGACCGGGTGCGCCGCCAGGACGACCCGATTCGCGACGCGATGATGCCCGAAGTACGGGCCGTCTCGAGTTCGCTGTCGGCCGACGTGGCAGGTGGTGCCCACCTCATCGGTTCGAGGGGCGTCGTCGTCATCGGGCACGGCTCGTCGTCGCGTGTCGCGATCGAGAACGCACTCGTCATGGCCGCGGACGGCGCCGATCGGGGTCTCGTCGCCAAGCTGACCGCGAGCCTCGCCGACGCATGACCGAACTCGAGCGCCGCCTCGGACACGAGTTCGTCGACCCCGCGCTCCTCCAACACGCGCTCGTGCACCGGTCGCATGCCGCCGAGGCGGACGAACTCGAAGACAACGAACGCCTCGAGTTCTTGGGAGACGCCGTGCTCCAGCTCATCGTCACCGATCACTTGTTCGAGAACTTCCCGGAACTCGCCGAAGGCACCATGGCGAAGGTGCGGGCGGCGTGCGTCAACCGAGAAGAACTGGCCGGTATCGCCGAGCGCCTCTCACTCGGTTCACACCTGGCATTGGGAAAGGGCGAGGAGTCGTCAGGCGGGCAGTCGAAGCCGTCCATCCTGGCCGACGCCATGGAGGCCGTGATCGCAGCCGTCTACCTCGACGCCGGCCTCGAGACGGCGCGGAGGGTGGTTCTCGAATACTGGCGGCCACTCATCATCCGTAAGGCTGCCGCTCCCGGCCGCGGCGACTACAAGACCCGCTTGCAAGAGGCCCTGGCGCCGCAGGGGCTCCGGCCGCGCTACAAGGTCACCGAGGAAGGGCCCGATCACGAGAAGGTGTTTACCGCCGAACTCGAGATCGACGGCGAATCGTTCGGGTCCGGCACGGGTCGTTCGAAGAAGGAAGCGGAGCAAGAGGCTGCCGCGCAAGCACTCGACCGGTTCGATGCCTGAGCTGCCCGAGGTCGAGACAACCCGCCGGTCGCTCGAACCGCATCTCGTCGATCGCCGGCTCGAAGCCGAAGTGCGGCGGCCCCGGATGGCCCGCCGCAACGCTCGACCCGCCGACGTCGAGGACCGCCTTCGCGGAAAGCGCTTGCACTCCCTGGGCCGGCACGGCAAGTTCATGGTCGGGGAGGTCGACGACGATCTCAAGCTCGTCATCCATCTCGGCATGTCCGGCAAGTTCCAGATCCGGAACGCCGGCGAACCCGACGATCCGCACACGAACGTCGTCTTCCGCTCGGAGGCGGGTACGGAGGCGCGCCTCGTCGACCCTCGTACCTTCGGTTTCGTCGCCGTGTTCACACCCGACGAGTGGGACCGTTCCACCCTCCGCGATCTCGGCCCGGACGCCCTCGATGCCCTGCCGCCGACGCGCCGGCTCGCCGAAGCGATGCAGGGCCGCTCGGTGGCGATCAAGACACTGCTGCTCGACCAGCGGTTCCTCGCCGGACTCGGCAACATCTACGCAGACGAGGTGCTGGCGCGCTCCGGCGTGCGCGGGGACCGCCCCGCGGGCACGCTCGATCTCGACGAAGTGAAAGCCATCCGGAACTCGATCCGACCCGTGCTCAGGGCGGGGTTGCGCCATGGGGGGACGTCGCTCGACGATCTCGCCTACCTGCTGCCGGACGGGCGAGCCGGCGAGTACGCCAAACGGCTCCGGGTGTATGGGCGGGAGGGTGAGCCGTGCCGGACGTGTGGCACGCCGATCACCCGGACCGTCCTCAATGCCCGGTCCTCGTATTGGTGCCGGACCTGTCAGCGCTAGCCAAACGTGTATACGAGCCGGTGTTCGTAGCGCTCGCCAGGTCGGAAGATCACCGCGGGCGCCCACGCCGCGACGTTGATGGCATTCGGCGGTTCTTGTGTCTCGAGGCAGACGACGGAGCGCGGCGTGCTCGGGAGGGAATCGGCGGTCCAGACCTGTACCGAGGACCGGTCGGAGGCGACCTCCAATCGGCGACCCGTGTCGGGATGTTCGAGTCTCGCAACCGGGCGGATCGTCCCCGCTGGTCCATCGACGAGGAAGTTGTGGTCGACCTCTCGCCCGGCGAGCGGGCTCGGCGTTCGGAAGTCCAGATGACCACCAACGTCGGAGATCGTTCCATCGGGTAGGCCGCCGGCGCCGCCGTCGGCCGCCGGGGTGAACCGGCTGGCCTGAATCGTCAGCAAGTGATCGTCGATCGTGGTGGCGCCTCCGAGGTTCCATCCGACGTGGTTGGTCATGTTGAGGGGAGTGGGGGCATCGGGAACAGCCCGCATCACGATCGCGAGTTCGGCGTCGTCGGTCAGGCAGTAGGAGACCGTGGCGCGCACCACACCGGGATACGGGCCGCCGGCATCCACGAGGGTGAATTGGATGCCGGGCCCACCGGGCGTCTCGATGGGTTGGCCGTCCCAGGTGCGGCGATGCCAGCCCCCGGCGCCGCTGTGCAGATGATGGGGTCCGTCGTTGGCATCGAGGTCGTATCGCTTGCCATCGAGCACGAAGCGCGCCTCGGCGATCCTGCCCGCCACGGGTCCGACGGTCACCCCGAGGTAATGCTCGTGCCGGGCCGTGGAACGAGTGATGTCCGTGCCGTCCGGCACGTGGACGGAGGCGATCGAGGCGCCGTGTGAGCAGACCACGACCCGCACGCCGGCTGCGTTCTGGAGCTGAAAGGCCCGGTGGGCACGGTGCGAGATGGGGGTGATTCCCATGTCAGGACGCTAGCCGGGTGGTAACGTGGCGCATCCAAATCACAGGGTTGTAATTCCGTGTACCTGAAGTCTCTCAAGCTCACCGGGTTCAAGTCGTTCGCCGACCGGACTCGCGTCGAGCTGGAACCCGGCGTGACGGTCGTGGTCGGACCGAACGGCTCCGGCAAGTCGAACATCGTCGATGCGATCGCCTGGGTCATGGGCACCCAGTCGACGAAGAGCCTCCGCACCGAGAAGATGGAGGACGTCATCTTCGCTGGTACGGCCACCCGCCCATCGTTGGGACGCGCGGAGGTCACGCTCACGTTCGACAACGGCAGCGGGCAGCTTCCGGTCGACATGCCGGAGGTATCGGTCACGAGACGCCTCTATCGGGACGGCTCCTCGGACTACGCCATCAACGGTATCGACTGCCGGCTCATGGACGTCCAGGAGTTGCTGGCCGACTCGGGCGTCGGCCGCCATCAACACGTCATCGTCGGGCAGGGCCAGCTCGATGCGGTCCTCAACGCCAAACCGGCCGATCACCGGGCCATCATCGAGGAGGCCGCCGGCATCCTGAAACACCGTCTCCGCAAGGACCGCTCGATTCGTCGACTGGAGCGCACCGACGCGGATGTGCAGCGGCTCCTCGACATCCTCAAGGAGCTCAAACGCCAGATCCGGCCGCTCAAGCGACAAGCCGAGGACTTCGAGCGATATGACGACGTGAAGGCCGAGATCCGCGCCCTGCGGTTGTTCCTGGCCGGTGAGGATCTGCGCCACATCACGTCGAGGCTGGAGGCGGCGCGAGCCGAGCACGACGAACTCACCTCTCGGACAGAGACCGCCGAGGCCGAGTTGACCGCCGTCGAGGCTTCGCTGGAGCCGCTCGCCGAGGCGGCGGGCGAGGCCGGTCGAGCCCTCGACCGTGATACCAGTGCGGCGGCGCGGCTCGAAACGACGGCCGAACGGTTGCGTTCGATCGCGTCCGTGGCGGCCGAACGCCGCCGCGGCATGGTTTCCCGCCTCGAGGGCGCTGGAGAGCGGCGGTCTGACCTCATTGCCGAGGCAGAGGACCTCGACGGTCAGCTCACGAGTTCGTTGGTGGCCGAGCAGCTGGCGGCCGAGGAGTCCGAGCGCACCGAACGGGTCCTCTCTGCGCTCGAGGACGAAGAACGTTCGCTTGCCGAACAGGAGGCCATGCCGACCGAGGGCGCGGTAGCCATTGTTCGAGGCGACCTGCGATCTCTGCAATCCGCCCACGATCGGGACAGCCGCGAGCGTCATCAGGTGTCGCGGCGCCTGGAGACCCTCAAGGCGCAGATCGACCTCGAGTCGGACGAAATCGACCGGACGAACCGCGACATCCAAGACCTGGACGTCACGCAAGGCGCTGCGCAGAAAGCCGCCGAAGCCGCCTCAGGCGTGCGGTCCCGCGAGCAGGGGGCGTTCGAGCGTGCCGAGGAAGCCGCCAAGACGGCCGACCTGGAGATGGCGGCAGCTGCGGCGCGCGCCGAGGCGCTCGAAGCTGCCGTGGCAGGGCTCGCCGATCCCGAAGCCCGCAGGCGGGCGGAGTCGACGCCTTCGGTGACCGGACCTCTTTCGGCGGCACTCGACATTCCAGACGACCTGGCGGGGGCGGTCGACGCCGCCTTGGGCCCGTGGGCTGACGGCCTCGTCGTGAGCGACCCTGGAGCTCTCCCCGACGTCGTCGCCTCACTGAAATCCGATGGCGTCGGCGGTATTCCGATGGTGGCCCGATCCGAACCCACCGGCGAGGCCGCGGCACGCGACGTCGCAGCACAGTGGGGCCTCGACGCGCTCCTGGACCGCCTCGGGTCGAACCGCGACGACGGGTTGGCGGTGGCGCTGCTGGGTGACGTGGTCGTCGCCGAAGGATGGACGGCGGGCTGGGACCTCGCCCAACGCCATCCCCACCTTCGGGTGGTGACGCCAGAGGGTGACCTGATCACCTCCGGTGGTATTCGCATCGCGCACCCCGATGGGGCCACGCCGGCCATGCTCGAGTCCGCCCTGGTCGGGCTCGAAGCGGCTGATCAGCGCGCCGCCCGAGCCAGATCGCGGCTGCTCTCGGCGCGCCGCGCCTTCGAACAGTCCCGGCAGGCCGAGCGCGATGCGCTCGATGCGCTCGAGGCCGCCGAGGCGAAGCTCGCCGGCTCCACCGAAGCCCTCGCACGCCTCCAAAGGTCCCGGGCCGCCATCGCCGAAGAGGTCACCCGGCTCGAGGGTCGCCGTCTGGCGCTTGCCGAGTCGGGTTCGGAACGCGAGGAGCAGATCGCACGGCTCCAAAAACGCCTCGCCGCCCTCGAAGGTGAAGAAGCAGAACGCCAGAAGGCCTGGGAAGCCCTGGCCCGACGCCGACAAGAGGTGGCGGAACGTCGCGATGCCGCTCGACAAGCGCGCCAGTCGGCCGCGGCGGCACACGGTGCCGTCGTCGAGCGTAACGCCATGCTGGTGCGCAGGCTCGAAGAGGTGAGGGCCGAGCTGCGCGACCTCGACGATCATCCCGTGGACCCCGACGAGATCGCCCACCTCTCGCAGGTCGAGGGCCACTCCAGACAGGCTCTCGAAGTGGTCCGGAAGCACCTGGACGAACTCCGCCGGCGCCAAGTCGTGCTCAGAGACCAGGCCGGGACGGCGGGCGCCAAGCTGGCAGAGGCACGCCGGCGACGCGACGACCTGCAGCACGAGGTGGCCCGATCGAAAGACCGGCTGTCGAAGCTGGGGATCGAGATGGCCGAGCTCCGGGTTCGGCGTGAGTCGGTCGCAGAGGCCTTGCGCCGCGATGCCGACGCCGAGGAGGAAGAGGCGTTCGCCGCCACCCGGCCGGAGCTGCCGGAAGACCTCGACCTGCGCGACCGTCTCACCGAACTGGACAGCCAGCTGAAGAGGATGGGGCCGGTGAACCCGCTGGCCGCCTCCGAATACCGGGAACTGTCGGAGCGTCACGCGTTCATGCAGGGGCAGCTCGATGATCTCGAGCAGGCGCGCGACGAGTTGAAAAAGGTGATCCGCGGACTCGACGAGAGGATCGTCGAGCTGTTCGAAGAAGCCTACGAAGCGGTGGCCCGGCACTACGAGGAGTACTTCCAGATCCTGTTCCCGGGCGGGCGTGGCTCCTTGGTGCTCACCGAGCCGGACGACCGACTCACGACCGGTGTCGACATCAAGGCTCAGCCGCTGGGCAAGAAGGTCAGCCGCCTGCAGCTGCTGTCGGGCGGCGAACGGTCGATGGCAGCTCTGGCGTTTCTGTTCGCCGTGTTCCGGGCACGTCCGTCTCCCTTCTATGTCATGGACGAGGTCGAGGCGGCACTCGACGACGCCAATCTCCACCGGTTCCTCAACCTGGTCGACGACTTCCGGGCGACGGCGCAGCTGATGATCGTGACGCACCAGCAGCAGACCATGGAATGCGCCGACGTCCTGTACGGGGTGACGATGGAGCCCGGAGGTTCCTCCAAGGTCGTCGCCAAGCGGATGACCGGCCAGCTGGTCCTCGACCCGGCATAGAATCTCAGCCGTGGATCCCGTACTGATCGTCGTACTGATCGTCGCCGCCCTCGTGGCGGCATCAGCTGGTGTTGTGGTCGTGCGGCGTCGGCAAGGCGCCCTCGAAGCGTCACCGAAGGCGGCGCTGGCCCCCAAACGGTCGCTGGCGGATCGTCTCGTCAAGAGCCGGCAGGCGATCGGAAGTCGGATGCGCGAGGCGTTCGTCGCCGGTGACTCCGACGTGTGGGAAGGGATCGAGGAGGCCCTGATCGCGGCCGACGTCGGCGTGGCGACCGCCTCCCACGTCGTCGAACGGGTTCGGACCAGGCATCCCCAGGGCCACGACGAGGCACTGGCGGCCCTTCGATCCGAGCTACTGGCCGTTCTCGGACCCAAAGACCGCTCGATACGTCACGACGGTGCACCATCGGTGATCGTCGTGGTCGGCGTGAACGGCGTCGGAAAGACCACGACGATCGCCAAGCTGGCCGCTCGGCTTCGGGAGGATGGCGTCAGCTCCCTGCTCGGGGCGGCCGACACCTTTCGTGCGGCCGCCGACGCGCAGCTACGGACCTGGGCCGACCGGGTGGGCGTCGACATCGTCGCAGCCGAGCAAGGAGCCGACCCTGCATCTGTGGCGTTCGATGCGTACACCGCCGCCAAGGCGCGCGGTCTGGATGCGGTCATCGTCGATACGGCCGGACGCTTGCACTCCAAGCAGAATCTCATGGCCGAACTCGGGAAGATCGTCCGGGTACTCGAACGAGAAGCGCGGAAGATCGACGAAGTCCTGCTCGTACTCGACGCCACCACCGGCCAGAACGGACTGGCGCAGGCCCAGCAGTTCACGGACACCGTCGGGGTCACCGGCATCGTCTTGACGAAGATGGACGGGACCGCCAAGGGCGGCATCGCCATCGGCGTGGAGCAGGCACTGGGTATCCCCGTCAAGTTCATCGGAGTCGGCGAAGGCGTCGACGATCTGGTTCGGTTCGAGCCCGAGGATTTTGTCGACGCGCTGCTCGCCGACGCCTGACCGGCCGACGCGCCAGTATGAGGTCCATGAACGTCACCGACCCCCAATTGGTAGAGGCGGCCCGCGAGGTGGCCCGGAGCGCGCACGCGCCCTATTCGCGATTTCGGGTGGGCGCGGCCGTCGTCACCGACTCGGGCGACGTCGTCACGGGCGTCAACGTGGAGAACGCCGCCTACGGCTCGACCATCTGCGCGGAAGCGAACGCCATCACGTCGGCGGTGACTTCGGGAGCCAAGCGCATCCGCACCGTGGCCGTGGCGTGCATCGACGCCGAGTCGGAAGCCGACGCCTATCCGTGCGGGAACTGCCGGCAGATCATGAACGAGTTCGGCGTCTCGAAGGTCATCGTCACGTCGGGAACGGGCGAGGTGCACCAGCACACCCTGTCGGAGCTGCTGCCGCACGGTTTCAAGCTGCTCTAGTGGCCGGCTACTCGGGTACGCCTCTCGCTCGCAAGCTCGGCATCTCGGAAGGCACGCGCTTCTCGCTCGTCGGTGCGCAACCCGGCTTCGCCATCCCGGACCTGCCTCCGGCGGTGGTGTTGAGTCGCGACGAAGCCGACACGATCCTCGTGTTTTGCGTCGACCGCTCAGAACTCGCCAGCCGACTGCGCGAGGCGCTGGGCCGGATTCCGGCGTCGGGTTCGGTGTGGGTGGCCTGGCCGAAGAAGGCATCCGGAGTGCCCACCGACCTGTCGTTCGCGGTCGTTCAGGAGGCTGGGCTGTCCGCCGGCGTCGTCGACACGAAGATTGCCGCAATCGACGACACCTGGTCGAGCCTCCGATCCATGGTTCGCGCGGTGGACCGGCCCACCTGGCGGTCATGAACGGCCGTTCAACTCCTCGATCAACTTGGGAAGGACCTGGTGGACATCGCCGACGATCCCGAGGTCGGCCACACCGAAGATCGGTGCGTCCTCGTCCTTGTTGATCGCGATGATCACCTTGGAGTCCTTCATGCCGACGAGATGCTGCATGGCGCCAGACACACCGCACGCGATGTACACGTCCGGCTTGACCGTCTTGCCGGTCTGCCCGACCTGTTTGGCGTACGGCACCCAGCCGGCATCGACGATCGCCCGGGTGGCGCCCGTGGCCGCCTTGAGCGGCTTGGCAACCTGTTCGACCATGTCGAAGGCTTCGGCCGAACCGAGACCTCGGCCGCCCGAGACGATGACGGCTGCCTCTTCGAGCTTCGGTCCAGCCGTCTCCTCGACGAACGAACCGGTCACCCTGTCTTGGCCACCATGTCCGGCATCGCCCAGTGCGACGGGCACCACGTCGGGCGTCGCGTCGGCTCCCGGCTCGGCGACGAATGACTTCGGACGGACGACCACGAGGTGGGGGCTATCGGCCGTGAACACCGTGTCGACGAGGGTCGATCCACCGAAGATCTCGTTGGTGACCGTCACGGAGTCACCGGAGACCTGCACGTCGACGGCGTTGGAGATGATGGGGCGACCGAGTCGAGCCGATAGGCGGCCGACCACGTCGCGATCGGTGTAGGTCAGACCGAACATGACGACGTCGGGATGGTGCTGACCGATCAGGTCGGCCAGAGCCGCCGCGGCGCCGGCGATCCCGAGCGCACCTTCGGGCCGGTCGATGTGATACACCGTCGACGCGCCGTGCCGACCCAGTTCCGCGAAGCTGGCTTCGGAGCCGGATCCGAAGTAGACCGCCGCGGTGTCACCCCAAGCTCGCGCCTTGGTGAGCATCTCGAGGCCGATCGTGGCCGGGCTCCCGTTGGACTCTTCTATGAATACCCAGGCCATGTCAGATCACCTTCGCTTGTTCGAGCAGCGCCACGATCTTCAGGTGGGCGTCGCCCTCGTCGACGACCACCTCGCCGCCGGAGCGCTCGGGGGCCGGGCGGACGGCTGTGATGGATTGTCCGGATTCGACGCCCACGTCGAGGTCGGCGGCCGACAGTTGGTCGATCGGTTTCTTCTTGGCGTCCATGATGCCTTTGAAGGTCGGGTAGCGGGGTTCGACGACGCCGGCCGTGACCGACACCAATGCCGGTGCATCGGCCTCGACGCTGTCATAACCCGTGGCGGTCTGCCGGTTGATCTTGATCGTGCCGTCCTCGACGGCGACGCTCTTGGCATAGGTGAGCGCGGGGACGCCCAGCAACTCGGCGATCTGCTGCGGTACCACACCCGAGTAACCGTCCGTGGATTCGGTCCCGGCGATGACCAGGTCGAAGCCTTCTCGCTGGATGGCGGCCGCCAGCACCCGAGCCGTCGTGAGCGAATCCGAGCCCTTGAGCTCGCCGTCGTCGACGACGACAGCTTTCCCTGCTCCCATCGCGAGCGCCTGGCGGATACCGTTGAGGTTGCCGGCCGGGCCCATGGAAACGAGGGTGACCGAACCGTCGGTCTGCTCGGCCAGCTGCAGTCCGATCTCCACCCCGTAGCGGTCTGTGTCGTCGAGCACCTGTTCGGGCGGTCGGACGAGATAGTGCGTATCGGGGTCCAGATGATACGGCGATGCCGGATCGGGGATCTGCTTGACGCAGACGGCGATTCTCATGCCTGCTCCTTGACGTTGGCGCAGAGAATGTTAACCCTCGTTCACGGGCTGTCCGAATCGCCCGCGGGCCGTTCTGGTTCCCCTACAGAGCCGGCAGCAGAGCGTCGAGCAGGGTGGTGAAACGGTCGCGTGCGGTGGCTGCCGTCTCCTTCACCTCTTCGTGAGAGAGGGGCGTGGCGGAGATGCCCGCCGCGAGGTTCGTCACGAGGGACAGAGCTACGACACGGGCTCCCATGTGGCGGGCGGCGATCGTCTCAGGAACGGTCGACATGCCGACGAGATCGGCACCGAGGCGTTTGGCCATCTGCACTTCTGCGGGTGTCTCGTAACTCGGCCCCGAGAACCACGCGTAAACACCCTCCTTGAGCGGCACGCCGACGTCGGTTCCGACCTGGTGCGCCAGGCTACGGAGTTCGGGGTCGTAGGCGGCTGACATGTCCGGGAAACGCGGTCCGAGCCGGTCGTCGTTCGGCCCCATCAACGGGTTGCGGCCCGTCAGGTTGAGATGGTCGCGTATCGCCACCAGGTCGCCTGGCTCGAGTCCGTCGCCTGCACCGCCGGCGGCGTTCGTGAGCAACACGATGTCGCATCCGGCGAGAACGGCGGCGCGAACGCCGAATACCACCGTATCCAGTCCGTGACCTTCGTAGTAGTGGGCCCGGCCTGAGAACAGGAGTGTCGGGCTCTCGCCGAACGTGGTCGAGTAGAGCGTTCCGGCGTGCCCCGCCACACCGACCGTCGGCATCTCCGGGATCTCCGCATACGGGAGCACCACCGTGTTCGGCAGGGCGGCGGCGTAGTCGCCCAGACCCGAACCGAGGACCACGGCGATGCGATGCCGCTGGTGAGGAGTCTTCGAAGCGATGTATGCGGCGGCGGCCTGCAGCACGTGATAGGTCATGCCGTGATCCTTTCGATGATGAGCTCGGCCTCTGCCACCTCACCCATGGTCCAGGCCTCTTCGAGGAGCACGAGCGCCCCCTGCAGCCGATCGTCGTCACGGTACGCCAAGGTGGCAAGCGGCTCGTCGACGGCCACGGTCGTCCCGGCTTTGGCGTGGACGGTGATACCAACCCCGGGGTCGATCACGTCTTCTTTGCGCTCCCTTCCGGCGCCGAGGCGCATGGCTGCCACGCCGATCGCCAGGGCGTCACACCCGCCGATGGTTCCCGCCTCCTTCGCTCGGAACTCATGGCGGCTCGGCGCATCTGGCAGGACCGCCGGATCTTCCAGGACGGCCCGGTCGCCGCCCTGGGCTTCGATGACCGACCCAAAGACGTCGAGTGCAGCTCCCGAGGCCACGGCCTCCATCAGCTGTTGGCGGGCGTCGGCTTCGTCGGACGCGAGGCCACCGAGCACCAGCATCTCGGCACCCAGGGCCAGCGTGATCTCCGTCAGGTCGTCAGGGCCCTCGCCACGCAAGACGTCGATGGACTCCCGGATCTCGTTGGCGTTGCCGACTTCATCGCCCAAGGGCTCGTCCATGGCCGTCAGGAGTGCGACGACCCGGGTGCCGGCTGCCTCGCCGATGCCGACCATGGTCGAGGCGAGGATGCGGGCGGCCGCGACGTCCTTCATGAAGGCACCTTTGCCCACCTTGACGTCGAGGACGAGGCCGTCGAGGTCCTCGGCCAGTTTCTTCGACATGATCGACGACGAGATGAGGGGTATCGATGGGACGGTGCCCGTCGCGTCCCGGAGGCCGTACAGCTTGCGATCGGCGGGTACGAGGGTCTCGGACTGCCCTGCCAGCACGAGGCCCGTCGAACGCAGAATCGTCGCGAACCGTTCAGGGTCGAGACCGGTGGTGAAGCCTGGGATGGATTCGAGCTTGTCCAACGTGCCGCCGGTATGTCCGAGGCCTCGTCCCGACATCATGGGGATGATGCCTCCGCATGCTGTGACCATCGGAGCCAGCGGGATCGACACCTTGTCGCCGACGCCACCGGTCGAGTGCTTGTCCAGGATCGGCCCGTCGATGTCGGTCCAGTCGAGGACATCGCCCGAGTGCAGCATGGCGTCGGTCCAGACGGCCAGCTCCTCCGCGCCGAGACCGTTCAGGAAGATGGCCATCAACATCGCCGACATCTGGTAGTCCGTGACCGAGCCCGCCGTGTAGGACGTGATGAGCCAACGTATCTCGTTGGCGGTCAACACCCCGCCGTCGCGCTTTCGTTCGATCAGTTCGACTGCTGTCACCGGTGCTCCCGGACTCGGGTTTTCGCGAGGCTACCCGCCAGGTCGGCGAGGGGGTCGTCGTTAGACTCGGCTTGAATGGCGGACGACCTGCTGGCCCGGACAAAGCGTTGGATCGACGACGATCCCGACCCCGACACGCGCGCCGAACTCGAGGCGCTGATGGCCGCGGGTGACCTCGACGAACTGCGAGACCGCATGTCCGGTTCGCTCGAGTTCGGCACCGCCGGGATACGCGGCAAGGTAGAGGCCGGTTCGAACCGCATGAACCGCGCAACGGTGATCCGCACCACCGCGGGTCTCGCGGCGTACCTCACCCGAGACGGACTTCCCGATAGGCCGGTGGTCGTGGGCCGGGACGCCCGTCTGTCGAGTGCGGCATTCATGGACGACACCGTGTCGGTCTTGGCCGCTGCCGGCCTCGACGTGAGATTCTTCCCCGATCCGATCCCGACCCCGGTCGTCGCATTTGCGACCCGATCGCTGAAGGCGGTGGCCGGGGTGGTGATCACCGCCAGCCACAACCCCCCTGCGGACAACGGGTACAAGGTCTACGGCCCCGACGCGGTGCAGATCGTCCCGCCGGTCGACCGGGACATCGCGGAGGCGATCGCCGGCATCGGAGCCGCCGTCGACGTGCCGTGCCGGGGCGGCAAGGAGCCCCAGGCCGTGTCCAATGAAGTGATCGGCCGCTACCTGAAGCGCATCATGCGCCGGCGCGGGTTCGCAGCCGACCCCACGATGCGGATCGTGTACACGCCGCTGCACGGCGTCGGCTGGTCGGTGGTGGAGCCGGCCATGCGGAAAGCCGGTTACGGTGCCCTGCTGGCGGTGCCCGAGCAGGTCGTCCCCGATGGGCGGTTCCCAACGGTCGACTTCCCCAATCCCGAGGAGCCCGGAGCTCTCGACCTGGCAGAGCAGCTCGCCCGCCAGGTCGCGGCCGACGTCATCATCGCCAACGATCCGGATACCGACCGGCTGGCCGTCAGCGTGCGACGCCGCGACGGTGCCTGGGCGGCGCTGACCGGCAACCAGATCGGCGTGATGCTGGGGGATTTCGTGCTCCGCCACACCGAACGCCCTCGACCGCTCGTCGTCAACAGCATCGTGTCGACCCCGATGCTCGGAGCCGTCGCCGCTCATCACGCCGTGTTGCACGCCGAAACGCTGACGGGATTCAAGTGGATCTGGACCGCTGCCTTGGATCTCGAGGCGTCAGAGGACGTCCGGTTCGTCTTCGGCTTCGAGGAAGCCCTCGGCTACTCGATCGACCGGACCGTTCGCGACAAGGACGGCATCAGCGCGGCCGTCACGTTTTTGGACCTCTTGTCGGAGGCACGCTCGCGAGGCCGCGACGCTCTCGATGTCCTCGAGGACCTCTATCGAGAGCATGGGCTCTGGGTGAGCGTGCAGAAGAGCATCGTCCGGCCCGGCGCGTCCGGCGCCACCGAGATCGCCCAGGCCATGGAGCGGGCGTCGGGCCGGCCATCGAAACTCGGCGGCGTCGACGTCGTCGGACAGACCGACTACCGAACGGGCGAGGAGAGCCGGCAGCGCTGGCTCCCCAACACGTCCCTGGTGGCGTATCACCTCGCGGGCGGGAGCCGTGCGCTCGTCCGACCGTCGGGAACCGAGCCGAAGCTCAAGATCTACGTCGATTGGCGAGGTGAAGTCTCGGGCGACGTGTGGGAAGACGAAGCCGACGCTCGTGCCGCCGCTCGCCGAGCCGCCGACGACCTCGCCGCGTTCTTGGGCATCGACTGAGCCGCCACCCGTCCGCCACGGACCGAGATCCCTTCCGAGCGGAGTAGCCGGGCATGGCGCGCTTCGCTTCCGGGCACGAGGCGTCCTGTCGTCGTCACGACACGCCACCACGGCAGGCCCTGAGTCCGACGCAAGAGGTTGCCCACGGCGCGCGCCGCGCCCGGAAAGCCCGCTTCGGAAGCAACCTCTCCGTAGGTCAAGACCTCACCTGGCTCTGTCGAGGCCAACACCGCACGGACGGCCGCTTCGAACTCCACGTCCTAGAAGGTGCCGAACAGTCGGTCGCCCATGTCGCCGAGGCCCGGTCGGATGTAGAAGCGGTGGTCGAGGTCACGGTCGATGGACGCCGTCACCACCTTGACGTCCGGATGGGTCTTCTCGATGTGTTCGACCCCGATCGGCGCTGCCAAGACGCACAGCGCGGTGATGTCGGTGGCTCCCTTTTCCTTGACCTTCTGGATAGCCCACGACAACGAGCCGCCGGTGGCGAGCATCGGTTCCAGGATGAGCACCTTGGCGTTCGCGAGATTCGGAAGCTTGCTGTAGTACTCCTGTGGTTGGATCGTCTGCTCGTCGCGGGCGACGCCGATGTACCCGACTTTCACGTCGGGGATGACGTGAACGACGGCATTGAGCAGACCCAAGCCGGCGCGCAAGACGGCCACGGCGACGATGTCACCATCGATCCGGTTGGCGTGGGTCGACTCGAGGGGCGTTTCGACTTCGACCTCCCGGAGCGGAACGTCGCTGGTGGCCTCGAAGATCAGGAGATACGCCAGCCGGCGAGCAGCCTCGCGAAACAACTCGGGCCCCGTTGATGCATCCCGCAACGTTGCCATGTGATGCTGCGCGAGTGGGTGGTCGACGACCGTGACGCTCATGTGGTTCCTCGGTAGCTGAGGCAGAGTAGCTCAGCCTGTATTGCGCAGGCCCGCGGCGACCCCGTTGACGGTGAGCAGCAGGGCCCTCTGCAGCTCCGGGTCGTCGGTGCCCGAGGCACGGCTCCGAGCCAGCAGGGCGACTTGGAGGTAGTTGATGGGGTCGAGGTAGCGATCGCGTACTTGCAGCGTTCGGCGAAGGACCGGTGTGGTCTCGAGGATCTCACGCTGGCCTGTGACGGCCAGGAGAGCACGCTCGGTCCGTGCGTGCTCGGCGGCGATGACGTCGAACAGCACCTCGTGTTCCTCCCCGACGAGCACGTCGACGTATCGGCGCGCGATCGTCAGGTCGGTCTTGGCCAGCGTCATCTCGACGTTCGAGAGGAACGTGGAGAAAAACGACCAGTGTTCGTGCATCTCTCGCAGTGTGTCGCCCATGCCGGCCGCGGTTGCGGCCTCCAAGCCGGCGCCCACGCCGAACCATCCGGGCACGATCTGTCTGCTCTGTGTCCATCCGAACACCCAGGGGATGGCGCGCAGGTCCGCCAATCCGGCGCCCCCGGACCGGCGGGCGGGCCGTGAACCTATGTTGAGGCTGCCCAGTTCCTCGACGGGTGTCGACGTGAGGAAATACCCCACCAGCTCGGGTCGGTCGACCAGCGACCGGTACGTCGAGAACGCTGCTTCGGACACCACGTCCATGGTGGCGTCCCATCGCTCCAGAACGACGGGCGAGCGACGTGGGTGACGGTGCAACACCGAAGCCTCCAAGACGGCTGCGAGGGTCAGCTCGAGGTTGCGCCGCGCCAGGCCCGGCAAGCCGTACTTGTCGGAGATGACCTCGCCCTGCTCGGTGAGTTTCACCGACCCGTCGACCGTGCCGAACGGCTGCGCCATGATGGCGGCGTGGGTGGGGCCGCCTCCCCGTCCCACAGTCCCGCCCCGTCCGTGGAACAGTCGAAGGCGAACTCCGTGGCGGGCCGCGACGTTGCGTAGATCCCTTTGCGCCTTGTAGATCTCCCACTGGGACGTCGTGATGCCACCGTGTTTGTTCGAGTCCGAGTAGCCGAGCATGACCTCCTGCAGATCCCCCCGCAGCGTCACGATCCGTCGGTACGACTCGTGCGTCAACAATCCGTCGAGGATGTCACCTGCGATGCGCAGCTCATCGATCGTCTCGAGGAGCGGCACGAACCCGACGCGCGCCACTCCGGTGTGGATGTCGACCAAACCGGCCTCGCGAGCCAGGACGGCGGCTGCGAGCACATCGCCGATGCCGCGGGTCATCGAGATGATGTACGACTCGATCACCTCCGGTCCGAACCGGTCCTGGGCTAGTGCGATCGTGTCGAACGTGGCCATGGTCGTCGCGAGGTCGCCGTCGAGCTGGGTCGTCGGCGACGACAGTGGGCGTCGCGCGGTGAGCTCATCCGACAGCAACACCGTTCGATCCTCGGCCGACATGGAGGCGTAGTCCACGCCGACCCGCTCGTAGAGAGCCGCCAAGAGCTCGTGGTGCCGCGCGGCGTGTTCACGGATGTCCATGGTGGCGAGCCGGAAACCGAAGGTCGCGACGGTTCTGACGAGCCGGGCGACGGCGCCGTCGGCCACCAGTCCACC
>JBFKPQ010000042.1:0-17205 GCA_041628225.1 Acidimicrobiia bacterium
CAACCCGCCGAGCGACGGAGGGTTCAAGTACAACCCGCCGCACGGCGGCCCAGCCGACACCGATGCCACCGGTTGGATCGCGGCGCGAGCGAACGACTTGCTCGCCGTCGG
Source organism: Acidimicrobiia bacterium (assembly GCA_041628225.1). Classification (GTDB taxonomy): domain Bacteria; phylum Actinomycetota; class Acidimicrobiia; order Spongiisociales; family JAENVV01; genus JBFKPQ01. The sequence goes on from JBFKPQ010000042.1 coordinate 112, forward strand.
CAACCGAGACGTCGCGCGGGTGCCGTTGGCGGGTGCGCTCGCCGCCGAAACCACCCACCCCTACGACTACTGCGGCACCTATGTCGAAGACCTGGGCACGGTGCTCGACCTCGATGCGGTCCGCGACGCCGGCATCCGGATCGGCGCCGACCCGCTCGGCGGCGCCGCCGTCGACTACTGGGGCCGGATTGCCGAAACTCACCGGCTCGACCTCACCGTCGTCAACCCGCTCGTCGATCCCACCTGGCGGTTCATGACCCTCGACTGGGACGGGAGGATCCGCATGGACTGCTCGTCGCCTCACGCCATGGCGTCGCTCATTGCCAAACGTGACGAGTTCCAGGTGTCCACGGGCAACGACGCCGACGCCGACCGGCATGGGATCGTCACCCCCGACGGCGGCCTCATGAACCCCAACCACTTCCTCGCCGTCGCCATCGACTACCTGTACCGGCACCGTACGGACTGGGGTGGCGAAGTCGCCATCGGCAAGACGTTGGTGTCGTCGTCGATGATCGACCGCGTGGCCGCCGGCCTCGGACGCCGCCTCCTCGAGGTGCCGGTCGGTTTCAAGTGGTTCGTTCCCGGCCTGCTCGACGGCTCGGTGGGTTTCGGTGGCGAGGAGTCGGCCGGAGCGTCGTTCTTGCGTCGGGACGGATCGGTGTGGACCACCGACAAGGACGGAATACTGCTCGCCCTGCTGGCGTCGGAGATCCTGGCCGTCACCGGGTCCTCGCCGTCGGAGCTGTACCGGAGCCTGACCGACCGGTTCGGAGATCCCGCCTACGCCCGCATCGACGCCCCCGCCACGCGCGAGGAGAAGGACTTGCTCGGCAAGCTGACCCCCGACCAAGTCACCGCCTCGGAACTGGCCGGCGATCCGATCACCGCCATACTCACCGCCGCCCCCGGCAACGACGCCCCGATCGGCGGACTCAAGGTCACCACCGACCGCGCCTGGTTCGCCGCTCGCCCGTCGGGCACCGAGGACGTCTACAAGATCTACGCCGAGAGCTTCGAAGGCCCCGGCCACCTCGCCGAAGTCCAGTCGGCCGCCCAAGACCTGGTCTCGGTAGCCCTCGGCGGGTGAACCCTGGCGGCCTACCCCGGCGCGGCCCAGCGGGCCGCCACGCCTACGCAGGAGGCGCCCGGCGATCATCGAAACGAGTGACGGCGTCCCGCACCTTGCCCCCACATCCAGCTGCTCTTCAAGGCCAAGGCTCCCCGCGCCAAAGACGACCCGGACCTCCGGCGGGCTGCCCCGCATCTGAGCACCCGACCGCGCCCCTGGCTTGCCCAGCGGCTGGCGGCCGATCATCCCTGGCAGCTTACCTTGGAACCAAGCCGACCTGATCGGACGTCTCATGGCCATGCAACGAATCGCAACCATCATCGCCCTCGTGGTGGCCCTGACCGCGTGCGCCTCCGGCGACACCACGGACATCACCCCGATCGGGCCACCTGACTCCGTTCCGACGACGACACCGGACTCGACGACGCCGCCGTCCAGCCTCCCCGACCATTCGGACAGCCCACTGGTGATCGTCGCGGACGAAGGGGGCTTCGTACCCGTCGAGTTCCTCATCCAGCGCATGCCCCGTTTCGTGGTGATGCAGGACGGCCGGCTCTTCTACCAGGGGCCGATTCCGGAGATCTTCCCGGGGCCTGCCTTGCCGAACATCCTCGTGGGTCGCCTGGATGCCCAGACGGTCGGCCTCGTCCAGTCGATCGTCGACGACATGGGACTACCGGCCATCACTGACGAGGCCAACCGGGAGGCCGCTGATCGGGTTGCCGATGCCTCGGACACGGTGGTCACCTACTTCGACGACGCCGGCAGCCACCGGTTCTCGGTCTACGCACTCGGACTGGTGTCCCACACCGATGCTCGAGTCCAACAGGTCGCCAAGTTGATGACGCTGCTCGACGGGGCCAGCGCCACCATCGAGGCCGAACCGTACGTTCCCGAGCGTCTCCAGGTGTCGGTGTCCGACCAGCTCCCCGGATTCGATCCGCAGTTCAAGAACGTCCTGCCGTGGCCGCTGGAGGCCGATCCACGCGACGGTGCGCCCGGCTTCTTGGAGTGGCCGTGCAGCGTTGTCGAGGGCGACGATGCCACCGTGCTCTATGAAGCGCTGGCCTCTGCCAACCAGACCACGACCTGGGAGGTCGATGGCACGGAGCTCGGGATCTATGTGCGCCCCTTGCTACCGCACGAATCGGGCTGCTGACAACGAATCGGGCCCCCTCCGAGGAGGGGGCCCATGGTTCTCGCGGGGGCAGAGAGAGCCGAGAGAAGGGGATATCCCGAAATCTCCACCAAACGAGAAGTGCTTGCGCCCTCATGTATCGGCGCCAGGCACCATTCGCTTGAGGAGAATCAGTGGACCGAGGTGGGCGCCGTGCGCGACGCCACGGCAGCCATGGCCCCGGCTACGAGGACCAGCGTCACCCCGATCCAGGCGAGTGCGTCGGGCCGCTCGCCGAGCACGACCGCAGCCAAGACGATCGCCGACGCAGGCTCCAGGTAATAGAAGACCGAGGTGGTCGCCACGGGGATCTGCGAGAGCACCCACCAGTTGATGGCGATGGTGGCGCCGGTGAGCAACACACCGAGCACCAGGGCCTGCCACCACACCCCCCACACTTGCGGAGTCGCCTCCGGTTCCCACGGGACCGTCGTCACGGCCGCCACCGTCCACGGCATCAGCAACACGGCGGCGACCGTCAACTGCATCGAGGCAGTCGCCAGCCCGCCGAGCCGTTGTGCGATGGGTCGTCCGATGATCGTGAACGCGGCCAGCGTCGACGCGCTGATGACTCCGGCGACGATCCCGCCGGCTGACGCCGACAGCTCACCGCGGATCACCAGCCAGAGGCCGAGGACCGAGACCCCCAGCGCGACCTTGACGACCCGCCCGACCTGCTCGCCGAGCACGGGACCAGACAGCGCAGCCATGGCGACCGGAGCCAGGTAGATCAGGACCAGCGCCGCGGCCACCGACGTCCGGGATATCGCCACGAAGAACGACGACCAGTGAACCGCCAGCAGGGCGCCCATGAGCAACAGCCGGCCCTGGAGGCCGTCATGGCTCCGCCGCCGCAGCGTTCGGGCGGTGATGGGGGCCAGAACCATGGCGCCGAGCGTTACTCGGGTCGCTGCCAACTGCAGGTCGGGGAGTGGAACTGACCGGACGATCAAGGGAATCGTTCCCCAAGCCGCGGCGGCCGTGGCCATCGCCGTTGCCGGCAGCCAGCTCGAGGAGCGGTTCGACATCGCGACACCCTACTGGGGCGCATGCCTGATTCTCCCGGTCCGAACGTAGGATGAAGTCGAGGTGGACGCTCCACAGCAGCAGATCACGGTCGACCCGGATCCGCCTCCTCACCCGAGGAGCTGGTTGGTTCTCGTCGGCCTCGCGCTCGTTGCCGGCGTCGCCGTCGGAGTACTCATTCGCACACCCACTGCGCTCGAACCGACCGAGGCCGAACGCGAACAGGCAGCCCGGGTCGAGGCCGAGCAGCTCGCCAGGTCACTGCCGAGCACACCGGCCACGACGATCCGCGAACTGCGTGATCCCCCTCCGGTCGGGCCACCCGCCGGGACGCCGCTGCGCGAACTCGTGCCCGGCCTCGAGGCCACGCTCGTCGTCACCCTGGTCGACGAGGACGGCGAGCCCGCCTATCAGCTGGTGTGGCCGCCCGGCGCCAACGGGCCCGGGCGCACCACGACCATGCGCAGTGCTGTCTTCGATGTTTCGGCAACCTGGTTCGCGCGCATCGAACCTTCGCTGTGGAACGGCCAGCAACTGGCCATCGGCGACCTGCCGTCACTCTCGTCGGAACCGGTGATCATCGGGGCGGACAGCGTCGTGTGGCACGCCCGGGACCCGGCGCGCCTGGCCTGGACCGTGCCGCAACGGGCCGACGCCCGTGCCCTCGTGACGGGCGAGGTCGGACGTCTGATCGAAGTCTCGACACTGGAGTACTCCGAGGTGACGCTCGTCCCTCCCGGTGTCCTCCTGGTGTGGTGGGACGAATGGGGATTTGTCCTCGACGACGGCGTCGATCTCACCGTTCTCGGCACCGACGGTACCGAGGTGGCTCGCTACGAAGGGAGCCAGTTGGTGTGGGCGGCCCCGGACGGCACCGTCTGGATCGAATCGGCGGGCGTGTCGCTCATCGTCCGACCCTCAGCGGCACCCGTTGCGGTGCCTGGGCTCGCCCCCGACGAGCGGATCACCTCAGGCGCCACGGACGCAGACGGAACATCTATTGCGCTCGTCGTCACCGGCGATGCTGGGAGTAGGGTGGTGGTCGTCGGGGTGGACTCGGGATGGACAGACGGCACGGAGGTGCTCGTGGAACCAGCCCAGCTCACCGCCCACACCTGGACGCCCGACGGCTCCTACCTCGTCTTGACGGGTGACGATCCGGCCAGTCCCGAGATCCTCTTCGTAGATCCCGACGACGCCACGTTCTCGTTGCCGATGGCCGATGTGGTGTCCGTCGTGGCACTGCGGGACCGCTGAGATGCGGGCGTTCCAAGAGCTCGGCGAGGGCATCTATCGGCGACGGCACGAGGCGCTCGACCTCAACGTCGGCGTCGTGGTCACCGACGAAGGCGTGGTCGTCGTCGACACGCGCGCCACCCCTACCCAGGCGAAGGACCTGGTCACCGAAATCGCCATCCTGACCGACCAGCCGGTGCGATGGGTAGTCAACACCCATCATCACTGGGACCACACCTTCGGCAATGAGGTGTTCGCCGGAGCCATGCTGTGGGGTCACCGCCGGTGCGCCGAAGCGCTCGAACGGATCGGCGAATCCATGCGCGAAGGCATGATGGACATGGTCGGCGACTTCGAGCGGGAAGCGATCGAGGCCATCAACATCACACCGCCCGACCACCTGTTCGATACACGAGCCGCGCTCGTGGCCGGTGGGCGCCGCCTCGAGTTGATCCACCTCGGTAGAGCGCACACGGACAACGACGTCGTAGTGTCGGTCGACGACGTTGTCTTCGCGGGCGACATCATCGAGGAAGGGGCTCCGCCGTACTTCGGCGACTCGTTCCCGCTCGACTGGCCGGCCACGGTGCGCGGCCTGCTGGCGCTCGGCGCGGATTCGTTCGTTCCCGGGCATGGCGACATCGTCGACTCGGAGTTCGTCGAAACACAGGCCGAGCAACTCGAGGCCGTCGCCGAACTCTGCCGGTCGTATGGCGGAGAACCGCTCGACTCGCTGTCCGGACCGTTCTCAGCCGAGGTGCTCGCCACGGCCGTGGCCCGCGTTCACTGATCAAAGGGTTCGCACCGCCGGCAGGGCCGAAACCCCGCTTCGGAGGCCTGGTGGGGGTTCGCAAACCACCGTTGGTGTCGTTCGCTGATCCGTCTGGCATGGGAGCAGGTCGGAAAACACACGATGTGTGTCGTTGCGCTCCCCAACAGCGATTGGCGGCGGTCGGCATGCTCGTCGAGGACCGCCCAGTCGACGCCCTCGGCCTGGAGCAATTGATGCTTCATGGTGGGTCCGAACCGATAGGCGCCGACATGGCCATCGCTCCTGACCACTCGGTGGCAGGGGACGAGGACAGGAATCGGGTTCTGACCGACGGCCGATCCGACCGCCCGCACGGCGCGGGGCTTGCCGACCTGGCGCGCCACCCACCCGTAGGGACGCACTTCCCCCGGAGGGATGGAGGCCACGGCGCTCAGGACCGCCCGCTGGAAGTCGGTTTGGGTCCGCAAGTCGATGGGAAGAGTGCCGATTCTGCCGGAGTCGAGTGCACGTTCGACCCGCCCATGCAGCCGGCCGGGCAGGCGATCGGTCGGGTAGGCCGGGCGTTGGAACCGGTCGGCGAATTCGGCCGCGAACTCATGGGTGGTGGGTGCCACGGCCGACACCCCCCGCGGGTTGGCAGCGACCGTCAGGGATCCGCTCGGGCCGTCGAACGTGGCGAAAACATCGGCGACACCGGTTTCGACGAGCACGGCCGGAGCGACGGTGGCCGGCGCGGGGCGGGCGAGGTCGGCGAGCAATTCGGTCAGGTCAGTCATGGCTATCTCCCATGTGTTCGGCGAGGCTCCGGAGTCCCCGGCGGACATCGGATTTGATGGTGTTGATCGGCCGCCCGGTGGCTTCGGCGATCTCTCGGTAGGAGAGCCCCACGACGTGCCGGAGCACCACCGACTGACGCCCGGTCTCGGACAGATGGTCCAAGGCGGCCGCGACCTGGACGAGGGAGGCCCGCTCGAGAGCATGATCCTCTGGCCCGGGAGTGTCTGCCGTCGTCTCCGGGAGTTGGTCCAGCAAGAGCACCGGCTTGCGTCTCGTGCGGCGTGCCTCGTTGCGTACGACGTTCAAAGCGATGGTCCACAGCCAGCCGGCGACCTCGAGGGTGCGAATGCGCTCGGGCTGGTAGTCCGAGAGCGCCCGGTAGGCGCGTATGTAGGTGTCTTGCGCGGCGTCGGCGGCTAGCTGCGGGTCGCGCGTCAGGCGCAGCAACCCGCCGTACAGTCCGTCCTGTGAGGCGTGCACGAAGGTGGGGAACGCCGCATCGAGGTCGGTGGCGAGGGCCCGGCGGTGTCCATTGAGTCGCGTCATCACCCGGAAGAACCCCGGTCAGGGCAGAAAAGTTGCGCGTCAGCCGAAGTCGCGATGCACCCGGCTCGGGGTCGGTCCGCGCTGGCCTTGATATTTCGAGCCGGCCTCCGACGTCCCATAGGGGTGATCGGCATCGGTCGTCATCTGATAGAAGCTGATCTGACCGATCTTCATGCCGACGTAGATGGCGATTGGCAGGTTGGAGACGTTGGACAGTTCGAGGGTGAGATAGCCGTCGAAGCCGGGGTCGACGAACCCCGCCGTCGAGTGGATGAGCAGACCGAGCCGGCCCAACGACGATTTCCCTTCGAGTCGGGCGACGATGTCGTTGGCGAGCCGGACACGCTCGAGTGTCGAGCCGAGTACGAACTCACCCGGGTGAAGGATGAACGGTTCGTCTCCGGCGACCTCGACGATGGTCGTCAGGTCTTCCTGGCGCGTGCGCGGGTCGATGTGAGGGTATTTGTGGTTCTCGAACACCCGGAAGAACCGGTCGACTCGCAGGTCGATGCTGGAGGGCTGCACGTACGACTCGTCGTACGGGTCGATGCCGATGCGGCCGTCGGCGACGGCTTCCTTGATGGTGCGGTCCGAGAAAATCACGAGTCGGGATGGTAACGCCCAAAGCGGGCAGGCTCCATTCGGAACGAGATCGGAGCGGGTGAAGGGAATCGAACCCTCGTTCTCAGCTTGGGAAGCTGATGTTCTACCATTGAACTACACCCGCAAGGGCGGCGAATCCTAGCTGCCGGCGCGATCCTCGGTTCAGGCGAACACGCTCGCCGCGCCCCAAACGGCCATGAGCACGCCAACCACGAGCAGCCACCGAGCGCGCCCCGGTCGAAACAGCGCTTCTTCGACATCCGGCCGTTTGCCCTGGGAGTGTTGGTACATCGCGTATCCGTTGCCCACCACGAGTGCCAGTCCCAGGCCGAGGATCAACTCCGCGAAGAGGGTGTCGATGCCGAGGAAGTCCATGTCGACCAGAGGGTATCGTGTCGCCGAGCTATCTCGGGAGTCGAGCGATGCGCCATTGCTACGTCCTTCGTGTGTTCACGCGCGGTGACGGTGGTGGTAATCACCTGGGCGTGATCATGGATCCGACGGGACTCGACACGGACACCATGCAGGGCATCGCCGCCGACCTGGGCTTTTCCGAGACCGTGTTCATCGACTGGTCAGCCGACGCCCTCCCGCATGCGCGCATCTTCACACCGGCCAGTGAGCTGCCCTTTGCCGGCCATCCCCTCGTGGGAGCCGCCTGGGTGCTCCACGCCATGGGACCAGGTGGCCCGGAGGCGATCACCTGTGGCATCGGCGAGATCGGCATCGATTACGACGGCGAGATCGCTTCGATCGTCGCTCCGCTGGGCCAAACCGTGACGGAGCTCGACGACGCGGCGGATCGCGCCGCTCGGTTGGGACTGCCCACCCCGCGCTCCATGGCTGCTGTCGCCATGCCGCTGCGCTACGTCGTCGTGGAACTCGAGAAGCCGGATGCCGTCTCGGCGTACCGCCCCGACGAGGCGAGCCTGGCGTCCTCGGAGGACGGCGAGATGCTGCTCGTGTGGGCCCGTGGTCCGGGAGGCGTCACGTCACGGTTCTTTGCTCCCGAACACGGCGTCTTCGAGGATCCAGCCACCGGATCGGCCGCCGTGGCGCTCACCGCCGTACTGCAGCAGCGTGGGCAAACGAGCGGCGCGCTCGAGATCAGCCAGGGCGACGAAATCGGATGGCCGTCGACCATCCGGATCGAATGGAGTGGCTCGTCGGTGCGGGTAGGCGGTACCGTCCGTCGCGACGAAGTACGAGAACTGGAGATCTGAAATGACTGCCGCAGGCCCAAGACTCCCCAAAGCCGCAGTCATCGCCGTGGAACTCGAGAGCCGGCGTGCCTGAGGTTTCCGCGCCCGCATCCAGTGGCAACCTGGGCCCGGGGTTCGACGTCGTCGCGCTCGCGCTCGAACTGAGGTGCTCGGTGCGTGCCGAACCGGCCGGAACATGGTCGGTCGAGCACGTCGGACGCCACCTCCTGCCCGACGGGGCCGAAGACGTCGTACTGGCCGTCGCGCAGTCTGTGACCGACCGACCGCTGACCCTCACCGTGAACAACGACATTCCGCTGGGCCGAGGCCTGGGCTCGTCTTCGGCGGCATGTGCAGCCGGCGTGGCGGCGGCACAGCTGGCCGTCACCGGGTCGTGCGATGCCGACGCGGTGTTTTCGTTCGTCGCCCATCGAGAGGGACATGGCGACAATGCGGCGGCGACCGTGTACGGCGGGTTGGCAGCCGTCGGCGGGGACGGAGCGCCGTTCCAGCTGGCGATTCACCCCGAGTGGACCGTGTTGGTCGCCGTGCCAGACCACGAACTGGCGACCAAACACGCTCGACAGGTGTTGCCCGGAACCGTCGACCGGCCGGCGATCGTGCGCAACCTCGGGCGGTTCGCGTCGCTCTTGGAGGGCCTGAGAACGGGCGACGCAGCTCGCCTGGGCGGCGCCTCAGGAGACGAGCTCCACGAACGTCCGCGGGCGACTCTCCACCCGGATGCCGGGAGGCTGATCTCAGCTGCCACAGGGGCCGGTGCGGCACACGCCGCCTGGAGTGGGGCCGGTCCGTCGATCATTGCCTTCGTGGCGGCCGATCGGTCAGCCGATGTCGAGTCGGCGCTGGCTGAAGCGCTCGATGGTCGCGGAAACGTCCTGCGTCCGGCGATCGCTACACACGGCCTCATCGTGGGTGAGTGATGGCTGGCCCGAGTTGCGCGTGACCCCGAATACCGCGAAGCTATGGGCTTCATTCGCCAGTTTTCTCGAGGATTGATTCAATGGGCTCGCTGGTCAAGAAGCGACGCAAAAAGATGTCGAAGCACAAGTACCGCAAGCGCAAGAAGGCCAACCGCCACAAGCGCAAGAAGTGAGCGGTCGCCCCGGGTTCATACCCGGGGCGCTTCACGTCACAAGGCGGCTGCAGCCGCCAGGATCCCCAGACTCAGGATGAGGATCAATCCCTGCAGGATCCCACGCAGCCTTGGGTCGTCGCGGCGCGTCCTGGTGTGATAGAACGCCAATCCGCCGGTGAGTAGCACGAGGACCAGCTTCGTCACGAAGGTTGTGTCCCTCTCCAACGCGGCTCGGATCGGCCAGAACAACGCCACGCCGCTGACCACCGAAACGCCGAGTCCCGCCCATGAGATTCGGCCGAATCGCCGGGCCGTCGCACGCAGTTGGTCGCGGGTCACGCCGGCGCGCCGCATCGCAGGCACGAGGCCACCCATCGTGATCAAGCCACCAACCCAGATCGCTGCGCCTATGAGGTGGAAGAACAACCAGACCCGCACGTCGCCTCTCCTTCTGCGTCAGCAGGCACCCTAGGGGACCGCGGTCGAACGACGGCGTCGATGGGGCACAGCTCGACGATTCCTTTCGCGCGTGCTGCCAGATCAGGGTCGAGCGTCACGAACGCGTCGCCCTGGAGGCGAGTCAACGCCAGAAACTCAGCATCTTCGGTGGTGTTCCAGCCGCGTTCTTCGGCGATCCGCCAGGCCGTGTTTCGCAATACCTTGTCGCCGAGATAGCGGAGCTTCATCCGAAGCGGTCGTGCCGCTGCAGTCCCTCGGCGCGAGTGAGCCGTTCCGACCCGACCGACCGGTAGAGATCGTCGAGGACCTGCGAGCGAAGCAGGGTCGGCGCGAGGATCTGGAGGGTGGTGTCGAAGGTCGAGTCGGTCGAGAGCAGGTACTCGATGACGGTGCGATCGACCACGAAGCGATCCATGCTCGGAGCCTATCGATAGATGCTCGCACCGCACCGCCGCGTTCGGCTCGCCGAGGTGCTGGGATACGAGAGTCGACATCGCGAAAAACAGACCAGCTACAAGTCTTGACTCAGTCCAGATCAAAATGGATGATGGGGACGTGCCCACGAATCCGCCCACAGCCGACCTGCTTCGTCAGTATGGGGTTCGGGTAACCGCCCAGCGGCTCGCGGTCCTGCGGGCGGTCGTCGATATTCCGCACGGAACGGCAGAACAAGTGGCCGAGGCCGTGCGCAAGGAGATCGGAACGATCTCACGTCAAGCCGTCTACGACGCGCTCGCCGTGCTGGTCGGGCACGACATCGTCCGACGGATCCAACCGGCCGGCTCGGCAGCCCGGTACGAGCATCGAGTCGGGGACAACCACCACCACCTCGTGTGTCGCGTCTGTGGCAGGACCGTCGACGTCGACTGTGCCGTCGGCCACGCACCCTGCCTGCACGTCTCCGACGACCAGGGCTTTGCCGTCGAAGAAGCCGAAGTCATCTATTGGGGCACCTGTCCCACGTGTCGGGGGGTGACCGCCGACGCCACCTGACCGCGCCACTTCCGCCACCGATCGAGGAGATCCACATGAGAAACGAAGACCACGGAACGACGACCACCAGCGATCAGCCGGATGCGGCCACCTGCCCCGTCATGCACAGCGGCCACCAGGCTGTCGGCAGCACGGCCAACCAACATTGGTGGCCTGACCAACTCAACCTGCGAGTGCTGCGCCAGAACCATCCGCTTGCCGACCCGATGGGCGACGACTTCGATTATGCGGCCGAGTTCAACAGCATCGACTTCGACGAACTGACCGCCGATGTCGACGCGCTGATGACCGACTCACAGGACTGGTGGCCCGCCGACTACGGCCACTACGGCCCATTCTTCATTCGTATGACCTGGCATGCCGCCGGCACCTACCGGACCCTCGACGGCCGAGGCGGTGGCGGTACGGGCGCCCAACGGTTCGCCCCATTGAACAGTTGGCCCGACAACGTCAACCTCGACAAGGCGCGCCGTTTGCTCTGGCCGGTGAAGCAGAAGTACGGCCGCAAGATCTCCTGGGCCGACCTCTTAATCTTCGTGGGCAACCGCGCCCTCGAGACCATGGGGTTTGTGACGTTCGGTTTCGGCGGCGGTCGTGAGGACATCTGGGCTCCCGAAGAGGACGTGTACTGGGGTCCGGAGATGGAGTGGCTCGGCGACGAGCGCTACAGCGGCGACCGGGAGCTGGCCGATCCGCTCGGTGCGGTTCAGATGGGGCTCATCTACGTGAACCCGGAGGGACCGAACGGGAATCCCGACCCCATCGCAGCGGCGCGCGACATCCGTGAGACGTTCGGTCGCATGGCCATGAACGACGAGGAGACAGTCGCCCTCATCGCCGGCGGACACACGTTCGGCAAGACGCATGGCGCCGCCGACCCGGACGCATATGTCGGCGCCGAGCCGGAAGGTGCCGACCTGTTCGAACAGGGCTTCGGGTGGACCAGTTCGTTTGGAACCGGCAAGGGCGACGACACGATCAGCAGCGGACTGGAAGGCGCCTGGACGTCGAATCCGGTCCGTTGGGACAACGGGTTCTTCGATCTGCTCTTCGGCTACGAGTGGGAGTTGACCAAGAGTCCCGCGGGAGCCCACCAGTGGAAACCCATCGACATCGCTCCTGAAGACATGCCGCCCAAGGCACACGATGCCTCGCAGCGCGTGCTGCCGATGATGGCGACGACCGACCTGTCGCTGAAGTTCGATCCGGTGTACCGGGAGATCTCCGAGCGGTTCCACGCCAACCCGGAACAGTTCGCCGACGCGTTTGCGCGCGCCTGGTACAAGCTGCTCCATCGGGACATGGGTCCCGTGGCCCGCTATCTCGGTCCGCTGGTACCCGACGAGGAGCTGATCTGGCAGGACCCGGTGCCGGCGGCGGACCACGAACTGGTCGGTCCTGAAGCGGTCGAGGCTCTCAAAGCCACGGTGCTCGACTCCGGTCTGTCGATCGCGGAGCTCGTGTCGACAGCTTGGGCATCGGCTTCCACCTTCCGCCAGACCGACAAACGGGGCGGCGCCAACGGGGCACGGATCCGGCTGGCTCCTCAGAACGGATGGGACGTGAACGTGTCGTCCGGGGTCGGGACGGTGGTGGCCAAGCTCGACGAGATACGGGGTGCGTTCACGGCCGAGACGGGTACGCAGGTCTCGTTGGCTGACATGATCGTGTTGGCGGGTGGAGCGGCCATCGAGGCCGCCGCCCGGCGAGCCGGCCACGACATCACCGTTCCGTTCACGCCCGGTCGGACCGATGCGACGCAGGAACAGACCGACGTCGAGTCTTTTGGGGTGCTCGAACCCCGAGCCGACGGGTTCCGGAACTACCTGCAGAAGGGCAGCGGCATGGCGGCCGAGCATCTCCTCGTGGAAAAGGCATTCATGTTGCATCTCTCGGCGCCGGAGATGACGGCCCTCGTAGGCGGTCTCCGGGTCCTCGGCGCCAACGTCGGCGGGTCGAAGCACGGCGTCTTCACCGACCGGCCCGAGACGCTCACGAATGACTGGTTCGTGAACTTGCTCGACATGTCGACCGAGTGGAAGCCGGCCACCGACGGCGGTGACGTGTTCGAAGGTAGAGACCGGTCGACGGGGCAGTCTCGTTGGACCGGTACCCGGGTCGATCTGGTGTTCGGCTCGAACAGCGAACTGCGGGCGCTTGCCGAGGTGTACGGCGCCTCGGACGGCGAAGAGAAGCTGCTTCGGGACTTCATCGCCGCGTGGGACAAGGTGATGATGAACGATCGATTCGACGTATAGCCGGCTGATGCGGGGGCCGGGAGACCGGCCCCCGCATCATTCCTCGGTGGTACCGATCCGGCTGGCGAACAGACCCGCCACGGCGATCGCCAACACGATGATCGCGACGCGCAGCGCCCCCGCCGCCGAGTTGCCCAGACGGGGAATCCATGCCTCGCAGGCGCCGGCGGCGCGTACCTGGTCTTCGAATTCGTCGGCCGTCCAGTTGAATCCGTCCCAGAAGACGAACCCGGACAGGAGGTCGAGCCGCGTGAATTCGACCTCATGGTCGCGATCTGCTTCGAGGATCACCTCCAGATCGCCGGGCGGCAGGGTCTCGGGGATGGCCACCGTCTCCTCGAACGGCTCGTCGAGCTGACCGACGATGAACACCGTCTGCCGGCTCGCCTCCGGGGCGACGCCCTCCCACAGCACCGATCCCCGCTGTCGGTCTCGGATGGCCACTCTCGCCACCGGCTCATTGCCGCAAGGGACGAACCTGATGGTCATCGTCTCCCCGTCGGCGTTCTTACCGATCGCGACGCGGTCGACCGGTTCATCGCACGTCTCGCACTCGGGGCCGCTCGTGAACGACCAGATCAGGGCCGCGCCGGCGATCACGGCCAGCAGGACGACGACACCGATCCACACGTCCTGAGCTTCGAGTACGGACCAGTGGAGGATCTTGCCGGGCCGGTCCGGCAACACATCCTTGTCTCCGCCGGGTGTGGACATCAGTTGCCAGCGTAACGACTACCTCGACCGATACCGGCGCAGGCGGAGGCTGTTCCCGACGACCGACACGGACGATCCGGCCATGGCCGCCGCCGCGAACATCGGATTCAAGAAGCCGAGGGCGGCGAGTGGAATCATCGCCGTGTTGTAGAAGAAGGCCCAGAACAAGTTCTGCTTGATGGTCCGGAAGGTGGTGCGGGCCAGATCGAGCGCAGACCCGGCCAGCAGCGGATCGCCCGACATCAGGATGACGTCGCCCGCTTCGATGGCGATGTCGGTCCCGGTCCCGATCGCCATGCCGAGATCGGCCTGGGTCAGGGCCGGAGCATCGTTGATGCCGTCGCCGACGAACGCCACGAGCAACCCTTCGTCCTGGAGGCGCGTCACCTCCGACGCCTTGTCACCGGGCAGCACGTCGGCCAGGACCCGGTCGATGCCCACTTGTTCGGCGATCGCCGAGGCCGTTCGGTGGTTGTCACCGGTGATCATGGCGACTTCGACACCCATGGCGTGGAGCCGATCGACAGCTTCTACCGCAGACGGTCGAATCGTGTCGGCCACTGCCAGGACGCCGCGTGCTTCTCCGTCGTGACCGGCGAGGAAGGCCGTCTTGCCCTCTCCCTCGAGTCGGGCGAGTGCGTCCGTCAGTGCGTCCGGGATGAGCAAGCCCTGGTCGGCGAGGAACTTGGCCTTTCCGATGGTGAGCCGAAGTCCGTCGGCCGTACCGATGACACCCTGGCCGGCTACGTTCTCGAAGTCCGTGACGGGACGCAACTCGAGATCCCGCTCTTCGGCTCCCAGAGCGACGGCTCGGGCCACGGGGTGCTCTGAGGCAGCCTCCACCGAGGCGACCGCCCGGAGGAAGGCGTTTCGTTCGGAGCCCGGCACCGTCTGGACGTCGGTGAGGGTCATCGCTCCCCGAGTCAGCGTGCCCGTCTTGTCGAACAGGACGACATCGATTTCCTTGGACCGCTCGAAGACCTCGGCCCCCTTGAAGACCAGCCCCAACTCGGCGCCACGACCCGAGCCCACCATGATGGCGGTCGGCGTCGCCAACCCGAGCGCACAAGGGCAGGCGATGATGATGACCGCCACGGCGTTGCGAACTGCCTGGGTCATGTCGCCGGACACGGCGAGCCACACTCCGAACGTGACCGCTGCAATGACGAGCACGATGGGGACGAAGATGCCCGAGATGCGGTCGGCCAGCTTCTGAATGGGGGCTTTGGACGCTTGGGCGTCCTCGACGAGCCGGACGATCTGGTGGAGGGCAGTCTGCTCGCCGAGCTGGGTGGCCTCGATGATCACGCGCCCCTGCTGGTTCAACGTGGCTCCGTAGACGAAGTCGCCCACCGTCTTGTCGACCGGCATGGACTCCCCGGTCAACATGCTTTCGTCGAGCGAGGTCGCTCCCTCCACGATGCGGCCGTCGGTCGGCACCTTCTCACCAGGCTTCACCACCATGCGGTCGCCGAGGCGCAGCTCGCCGATGGCGATCTGAACCTCGCGGCCGTCGCGGAGGATGCGAGCTTCTTTGGCGCCGAGCTCTAGGAGCTTGGTGATGGCCGCCGACGCCCTGCCCTTGGCCCGTGCCTCGAAGAACCTGCCGAGCAGGATGAACGTGATGATGGCCCCGGCGGTTTCGAAGAAGACGTGCTCGCCGGCGAAATACGCCCACACCGAGTAGCCATACGCAGCGAGGGTGCCGAGCGAGATCAGCGTGTCCATGTTGGCGCCGAAGCTGCGGAGCCGTTTGACGGCGGTCTGATGGAACTGCCAGCCGAACACGAACACCACCGGCGTGATGAGCGCCCACTGGGTGAGGATGTTCCAGTCGGCGTGGGGCCCGGCCATCGCCAGCACCATCGCCGGGGTGGTGAGCACGGCCGCCCACAGGAAGTTGCGCCACTGGTAGCGCTGCTCTTCGTCGTACTTTTCGACTTGACTGACCCGCTCTTCGTCGTCGGCGACGACATGGAGGTCGTAGCCGATCTTCTGGACGGCAGCCATCAACTGGGCGATGTCGGCCTGCGGAGTGAGGCGGACGCGAGCTTCCCCGCCGGCGAAGTTGACGACGGCATCATCGACCGTGTCCTGCTTCGACAGGACGCGTTCGACCCGGACCGCGCACGACGCGCAGGTCATGCCATCTACTTCGAAGACGACTTCGTTGTCGGTGGTCTGAGTCGCCATGCTCAGCGGGCTACGTCGTAGCCCTGTTCCTCGATGGCTTCGACGATCGAGTCGAGCGTGACCTGGGCATCGTCGAACTCGAGGTCGACGGTCTTCGGCTCGATGTGAACCTCGACTTTGTCGACGCCGGTCAAGCCGCCGACGGCGCCTTCGATCGAGGACTTGCAGTGGCCGCACGAAATGTCGGGCACGTTCAAGGTGAGAGTGGTCATGGGGTCTCCAGGTTCGGGCCGGGTCCGGTGACCGCAGCGGTGTACTTCATCGTCTCCATCAGCTCGTCGACGATCTCAGCCGTTCTGCCCTCTTCGACGGCATGTGTAACGCACGTTTCCAGATGGTTCTGCAACAGGATGCGATTGACGCGCTCCAGTGAACCCTGCAGCGCCGAGACCTGCTTCATCACGTCGGGGCAGTAGCGCTCGTCCTCGACCATGCGGATCACGCTCTCCAGGTGACCCCGCACCGTCTTCAGTCGGTTCAGGGCATCGCGCTTGTGTACATCCTTCATGCGAGCATGATAGCACCCCACCTGGGGTGGGGGCGAACCGACGTTGTCGGTTCGTCGGCAGTTTGCATTCGCAAACTGCCCGCTGGGGGCGTATGGCGTATGGCGGTCGGGGTGTGGGAACGAACCGATTGTGTCGGTTCGTGGGCAGTTTGCGTCGGCAAACTTCCCCCTGGGGGCGTATGGGGTAGGGGCGGTCGGGGGGTGGGGGCGAACCGATTGTGTCGGTTCGTCGGCAGTTTGCGTGCGCAAACTGCCCCCCAGGGGTGTATGGCGGACGGTGTCGTTCGTCGGCAGCTCGCCTCGCAAACCGCTCTCGAAGACCTGGACTGGGGCTCTGGGAAGCTGTCTGCCCCGTAGGCGTCGATGCGTTGACTAGTCACCAATTGCGGTTTTTTGGGAACCCCGAAGGAGTCTGTTTCGTATAACCGATACACGGGTAGATCGCTGAGAGCCGGGCGGTTG
>JBFKPQ010000043.1:0-16779 GCA_041628225.1 Acidimicrobiia bacterium
AGCCATCGGTCACGGTTGGCGATCTCGACGGTTGGATCGCCGAGGTGGCTTCGCTGCGCGGACCCGGCTCGCAAGCGGCGCGACGCAACTCGGTCGACCGGTGGTTCACTCGACTCACCGGTCCCGAGCAGCACTTCGTTCTCGGTCTCCTGTTGGGCAACCTCCGGCAAGGCGCGCTCGAGGGTGTCGTGGCTGCCGCCATCGCCAAGGCCTGCGGCGAGACCGGCCGGTCGGTGCGTCGCGCCTTCATGCTCAGCGGCGACCTCGGGACAACGGCCATCGCAGCTCGGGCCGGACGCCTCGCCGAGATTCATCTCGAGGTCGGCCGCGGCGTGTTGCCGATGCTTGCCAAGTCGGCCGAATCGATCGAGTCGGGACTGGAGAGTTTCGGCACCGCCCAAATCGAGTGGAAGCTCGACGGAGCCCGTGTTCAGGTGCATCACGACCCCGACGCCACCGTGGCCTTCACCCGGAATCTCAACCCCACCCCCGCCCCGTCGCTCGCCGGCTTCCAGGCCGAGGCTTGCATCCTCGACGGCGAGACGATCGCCATCGGGGCCGACGGTCGACCGCGGTTGTTCCAGGACACGATCGGCGCGTTCGCCAGGGAAGATCCCGGACTGCTCCTCTCCACGTACTACTTCGACATCTTGCACCTCGACGGCGATGACCTCCTCGACCGCCCGCTGTCAGACCGCATGGCGGTCCTCGACCGGGTCGTCCCCGGGGAGTTCCGGATTCCCCGCTTGATCACCGCCGACGTCGGCGAGGCCGCTGGTTTCCTGGCCGCAGCCGTTGCGGCGGGTCACGAAGGCGTAATGGTGAAGGACCCGGCGAGCGCGTACGACGCCGGTCGCCGTGGTGCCGGGTGGTTGAAGGTCAAGCCCGTGCACACGCTGGACCTCGTCGTCTTGGCCGTCGAGTGGGGATCCGGACGCCGCCAGGGCTGGTTGTCCAACATTCATCTGGGAGCGCGCGCCGGCAACCAGTTCGTGATGCTCGGCAAGACATTCAAAGGCATGACCGACGACATGCTTGCCTGGCAGACGCAGAGGTTCCTCGAGTTGGAGACGCATCGAGAGGGTCACATCGTCCACGTCCGCCCCGAACAGGTCGTCGAGATCGCCCTCGACGGGGTCCAGCGGAGCACGAGGTATCCAGGCGGCGTGGCACTGCGATTCGCCCGCGTGCGCAGATACCGCCACGACAAATCGGCCGATCGGGCCGACACCCTCTCCACCGTCCGCGCCTTGCTCGGATCGTGAGGTGTTGGCATCACCGCAACGTGGACTTCAGAGCCATCTCACTGTCGGTGGCGAAAGGGGCACCCCAACGCATGAGATCCTTCCCTCGCTCAGCTCCCCGCCATCCGCAACGACACCGCAGACCGACGCCGAAATGGCCTGCAACGACCTCGCGAAAAACAACGGTAACGCGCGGCCATCAGCGCGCACTGTGAGTGAGAACGGCGTGAAACGCACTATGCCGAGGTATAGCGCGGTGCTGGGAGGCATCCTCACCGCGGAAGGCTGCTGTCGGCCACGGTGAAGCTGTTCGTAGCTCGGGCGATAGCGTCATTGCAGAGGCCCGGGACCCCGTCGGGGGTGGGGGTGCGCCATCGTGGTGCGCCCCCACCTGTCGACACCCTGGAAGAATCCGCACCTGTCGACGGTTGTCCGAGTCATGATTCCTGTCTTCGATGAACTACTCGCCCGGCCCGGCACGAAGATCGCCCTCGTCGGAGCGACGGACGATCCGGCCAAGTACGGCTCGACCATCTTCCACGACCTGACCCGCAAGGGCTACGAGGTGTGGCCCGTCAATCCGAACCGGAAGACGGTGGGGGGCGTCCAGGCGTTTCCCGACCTCGCCTCCCTGCCCGGCAAGCCGGACATCATCAACGTCGTCGTTCCCCCCGACGTCGGTCTCGAAGTTGCTCGTCAGGCCCTGGAGTTGGGATACCGTACGGTGTGGCTCCAGCCCGGCGCGGAGAGTCCCGAACTCCTGGCATTCCTCCAGACGAACGACTTCGAGTATCTCGCCGACGCCTGCATCATGGTCCGCACGCGCGTCGTGTCCCACTGACGTCAGGTCTTCTTCTCGACGATCTCACGGAACGCATCGGGCACGGACCGCCGCTTCGAAAGCACCACTCCCGCCGCGCCGACCGCATCTTTCCCGAACCGGCGGCGCACGTCATCGAGCTGATCGTCCAGTTTCCTCCGGCGCTCCCCAGAGTCACTGCCAGGCCGAACCACGGTTCCGTCGCCGAGTGGCAGCTCGAGCTGGACGGCGGCGTCGGTGTGCAGGTTCGAGAGAGAGATCCCGACGAGGGTGACCTCTCGCTCGCCGGCCGCCGTGAGCGCCGCGTCGACGAGTTCACTGGCGACGGCGTGGATCGCGGCCGTCGCATCGATCGGGTGCGGCAGGGTGCGGCTGCGCGTCACAGACGCCATGTCGTCGAACCGGACGCGGACCGTCACGGTCCGCCCTGACCGGTGTTTCTTGCGCATGCGGCTGCCGATGCGGTCCGCCAGGTGCAGCAGCGCCTCGGCGCGCACCCGCGGGTCCGACCCCGATCGACCGAGTGCGCTCTGTGCGCCTACCGAGCCGGCTCGCCCGACTGGGCGGACAGCCCGGGGATCGCGATTCCACGCCAGCGCCAGCAAGTGCCGGCCGGCACCCCCACCAACACGCGACCGGAGAGCCGACGACGGCAGTCTGGCGAGATCACCGATGGTCTCGACACCGAGCGACCGCAGCGCGCCGCTCGTGACCGGACCGACGCCCCACATGAGCTCGACCCGCAGCGGATGGAGGAAGGCCAGCTCATCGTCTGGATCCACGACGACGAGCCCGTCGGGTTTGGCGACCTGCGACGCCACCTTCGCCAAGAACTTGGTACGCGCCACCCCCGCACTGATCGGGAGACCGACCTCTTCGCGGACCCGGCGACGGATCAGCGCGGCGATCGTGCCAGGCGGCCCGAACAGATGCCGCGAACCCGACACATCGAGGAATGCCTCGTCGATCGAGATCCGCTCGACGTGGGGCGTCGTGTCCTCACAAATGGCGAACACCGCATCCGACAGCTCCACGTACCGGTCGAAGCTGCCCGACACGAAGACGAGATCGGGACACAGCCGCAGGGCGCGACCGCCGGCCATCCCCGACTGGACGCCGAACGCCTTGGCTTCATACGAGGCAGCCAACACCACGCCGCCGCCGACCGCCACCGGCCGCCCGCGCAATGATGGATCGAGCAGCTGCTCGACCGAGGCGTAGAACGCATCGAGGTCGACATGCAGGATGTCCGCGCCGGCACCCATGGGCGTATCGTCGCGCCCGGCTGGGACAGAATCGGACTTCGGCACCCCATGACCCAGATGGCCTCGCTACATTGCGGTTCCGTGACCCGCCGTTGTCTGATCCTGGGCGCTCTCGCCCTCGCCGCACTGGTGGCGGCATGCGCCACCGAAGCGGCCTCCGACTCGACGTCGGCGACCGTCGTCATGCTCGACAACGAGTTCGACCAGGACGTCTACCGGGTCGACGTCGGAACCACCGTCACGTTTGTCAACGAAGGACGCAACCCGCACAACGCGGTGGCCGCCGACGGTTCGTGGTCGACGGAAGATTCGTTTGGTGATCTCGTCATGGTGGAGGGCGACGAGACCCAGATCACGTTCGATGAACCAGGTGAGTACTTCTTCATCTGCACGTTCCATGCGGCCAACGACGAAGGCATGGTGGCGACCCTCATCGTGGGAGACGCCGCTCCGACCGGCGCGACCG
Source organism: Acidimicrobiia bacterium (assembly GCA_041628225.1). GTDB lineage: Bacteria > Actinomycetota > Acidimicrobiia > Spongiisociales > JAENVV01 > JBFKPQ01. The sequence goes on from JBFKPQ010000043.1 coordinate 3,796, forward strand.
ATGTGGCTGGCGCCGAACCTCCAGCAGACGCCTCGACGCGACGGGTTCCCGGTGACTACCCGACGATCCAATCGGCGGTCGACGCCGCACAGCCGGGCGACCTGATCCTCATCGCGCCGGGGGTCTACCGGGAAGAAGTGGCGGTCGCCACGGAGCGCCTGACCCTGCGCGGCGAGGACCGCAACGAAACGATCATCGATGGCGAGTTCGCCAGAGAGAACGGCATCATCATCGTCGCCGACGGAGTGGCGGTCGAGAATCTCACGACGCGGAACGCCAACGGCAACGGTGTCTTCTGGACGGGCGTCACCGGATTCCGCGGCTCGTACCTGACCAGCTACCACACGGGCAACTACGGGATCTACGCCTTCGACTCGTCCGATGGGCTCTTGGAGCACAGTCACGCCAGCGGATCACCCGATGCCGGTTTCTACGTCGGGCAATGTGATCCCTGTCGAACGGTCGTCACCAACGTCGTCTCGGAGTACAACGGCATGGGTTATTCGGGAACCAATGCATCCGTCGACATGTACGTCATCGACTCGGTGTGGCGCAACAACGGTGCCGGCATCGTTCCCAACTCCCTCGACGGCGAGAAACTCCCGCCTGTCCACGACGTCACGATCATCGGCAACCTCATCCACGACAACGGTCGCACCGACGTCCCGTTCAAGAACGCCACGTGGCCCGCCTACGGCAACGGCGTGATCGTGGCGGGCGGCAACGACTCGTTGGTCGCCCGTAACCGCATCGTCAACCACCCGGGCAACGGCGTGCTGATCCCACCCAACCTCGACAAGAACTTCTGGATTTCGAGCGGCAACATGGTGAGGGACAACGTCATCGAGGGCAGCGGTCGCGCTGACCTCGCCCTCGGCGGCCCGGCCGGCGACGGCAACTGCTTCGAGAACAACGACCACACCACGTCGATTCCGGTCGGTCTCGAGGCCTTCCAGAGCTGTGGCGGGTTCCGTCTTCCGGTCCGCTGGGAACTCGCCGGCACGCTCGAGCCGCTCGGACGGATCGCCGAGAACACTCGCGGCACTCGGCCCGACGCCGCGGTCGGCTCGACGCCCATCCCTCCCTCTCAAGAACGGCTGCCCGGCGGTGCCGGCGCTCCGGTCCGGCCGGCCGTCGACGTGTTTGCTTCGTACGACCTGCAACTCGATCAACTCACCGTCCCCGATCTGCCGTCCGGTGTGACGGTGACCCAAGAGAAAGGCCTGACCTTGTTCGGCATACTCCTCGCAACCTCCGGCTGGTCGATCTACTTCGGCCTCTGGGCTTATCTGATGCCCTTCATGCTGTTCGCGGCGTTGTTGGCCGTGAAGCTGTGGGACATCGTGCGCCGGGAGGATCTGTCGCGCACCGCGACCATCGTGTGGATCGCCATCGGGCTCCTGCTGCCGTTCGTCGGCATCCTGGCCTATTTCCTGTTCGGCAAGTCGTCGATTCCCGCCTGGCAGCGGTTGGCGATCGTGGGTGGTGGCCTCGCCGCATACCTCGTTCTCTTCGCCGTCGGAGCGGTCGTCGGCGGCATCGTCTGAGCGCGCCGGCTGTACGCTGTCGACCATGCCAGACGGTGAAGGCCTCTCACGCCGCGATGTCCTGAAGCGAGCCGGCCTGGGCGGTGCCGCCCTCGGGGCCGGCTTCGTGGGCGGCGTCCTCGGCACGAGACCGGCCGGTGCCGACCAGCCGACGCTCGGCATCTATGGATCCGATCCCACCGGCCCGGAGGCCTACCACGGTGCGTTCGACCCACCGGCCGGCATGGGACCGGGCGATCTCGATGACCGGACGATCCCACCTCCCCCGATGGCCGGAGCTCGGATCTATGAGATCGACGTCGTCGAGGCGACCAACGAGATCGCGGCAGACCTGGCCGTCACGCAATGGACCTTCGGGGGTTCGACACCCGGCCCGATCCTGCGCGCCACCGAAGGCGAGACGCTCACGCTGCGGGTGCGCAACCTCACCGAGCACCATCACAACCTGCATCTGCACGGACGCCACAGTCCCCTGATGGACGGCTGGGAGCCGATCCCGCCAGGCGCCACCGAGACCTATGAGGTGATCGCCGGGCCGGCCGGCGTCCACCCGTATCACTGCCACACACCCCCGCTCGCCCAACACGTGTCGAAGGGTCTCTACGGCACGCTCATCGTGGACCCCGAGGAACCGAGGCCAGACGCCCACGAGTTCGTTCTCATGCTGTCGGGTTGGGACGTCGCCGAGTCCGGTCGCAACGACCTGTTCCTGTGGAACGGCGTTGCGGGGTACTTCGCCAAATACCCGATCAAGGTACCGGTCGGAGACCTCGTCCGGGTGTACCTGTCGAACATGACCGAGTACGAGCCGGTCGGTTCGTTCCACCTCCACGCCGAGATGTTCGACGTGTACCCGACGGGCATGGGTGCGCGGCCAACCCACACGACCGACACCATCACGCTCGGTCAGGGAGAACGCGCCATGCTCGAGTTCCGCTTACCGGAGCTGGGCAGGTACATGTTCCATCCCCACCAGCATCATCTTGCTGCGGCGGGCGCGATGGGATGGTTCGCCGCTATCTAGTGCCGGTGAGCAGTTCGGTCACGTTGCTGGACCTGCGTGCGGCCACGACCACATAGACCGCCGTCGTCAGATTGCCGCCAACCACGAGGAACACCCACCACACGACCGCGTTCCGCGGCGAGGACTCCCGCCACCCGATCCAGGCGGCCACGAGGACGAGGCCAACCGTCAGGTCGACCAGCATGACCTTCCCCCAGATCGGCGCCAGGGCTGCCGCCGCGTCGCTCCATCCGGCGCCGGACGCCCAAGCGATGCCGATGGCGACGGCCATCGCGACGATGCCCGACCAACCGAGAAGCATGGGAGTGCGCTGCATGCCATGTCTACGGAGCAACGCGTCCGTGTGGACGACGGGCACAACCCGCCGCGGCGTCGTATCGTTGGACCGTGAGCGACCGGGATCCCGTCTATCCAGTCATCGGCGCCGTCACCGAAGCGGGCTATGAGCCCGAACCGCCGCCGCGCCTCAAGCCCTGGCTGCTGGGCGGTTTGGTGATCATCGGCCTCATGGTGTTCTTGGGGTTCGGTGCCGACTCGATTCCCACCGACGAAGATGACGTGGCGAGCGACCCGACTCTTCCTCCCGCACCCCAGTTCGAAGTACCCGACGTCACCGGCAGTCACATCGCCCGAGTCGATGAGCTCTTCGCCACGGCCGGCATCGCCCTGGACGGGTTCGACGCAGGTTGGGTGGCGAGTGAGGCGAGGCCTCCTGGAATCGTCCTGTCCCAGGACCCACCGGCCGGGAGCCTGATCGAAGAAGGCGACGCCATTCGCGTCATCGTGTCCGCCGGAGGGCCGATCGTTGGCGTGGCCGACCTGAGTTCGGCGATCCAGGCCCTGGTGAGGACGGACGGACGTTTCGATCCGGCCGAGCCCATCGGCGTCAAAGAGACGGCGGCCGGGCCGGCCTACAAACAGGACGCGTTGCTGTTTGGTGGCTGCGGGGCAGTTGCGGCGGCCCGCACGACCTACCACGACACCGACTTCCAGGAAGTGTGCGTCGAGCTGTCATCGAGCGTGTTGACCGGATGGTTGCCCGACGGCGCTGGATTCCGTATCACCGGGCTTCCGCTCGGCGAGTATCACCCCATCGAAGCGGCCGGGACGATTGGGGTCGTCACCGAAGACGGCGCCGTCGAGCCGCTCGGGCTGACCGGCTGGACACGGTTGCCGACCGTCGCCGCCTCGGTGGAGGTAGCCGTGTCATCGGACCGGTTCATCGTCCGTCGGGGTTTCTGGGAGGTGGTGACCCGTGCGGATCCGGACGTGCTGGCCTCCATCGCCGACGTGTACGTCGACCTGGCCCTCCGTACCGAGCCCTACATCGTCGACGGCCATCTCATCTTGAGGCTGCCGTCGCGCCTGGCTTTCGTGGGAGCCAGAACTGGCCAGCACGTCACCGCTCTCAACTACGGGCAGTTCTTCGTGAGTTCGGGTTGTCCGGACAGTCCGGCCGTCCTGTGCGATTCGACCGGACGCGTGTCCTTGACGAGTCAGGGAAGGCTCGACCTGACGGACGCGACCATCACCTTCCTGGGCGACGGCTGGCAGACCGTGACGGGCGACGAGCTCACCGTCGTGGTGCCGGATTCCTGGTCGGTGAGCGGGTCGCTGACCCCGGCGACGGCGTCTTCGTCAGACGAGTTCTCAGCCGGCACGTTCGAACTTCCCATCGGCGGCGAGGTGTGTCCACACCTGCCGGTGAACGCACTGCGCGCGATGGGCGCCGAGGATGCGCTGCTGACTCTTCGAGCCGAGAGGTCAGACAACGAGCGGCCACGGTTCTTCGGCGAGGACGCCTTCATCGAAGCGTCGGTTGACGCGATCGAGTGCGCCGAACGGCCGGACCTCGAGATCTTCACGGGTGAGTTCGAAGGCGCTCTCGTGCTCGTGGCCTTCGGGCCAGACGCCACCGACCAGACCCGGGCCCGAGCGTGGGCCAGCCTCGACTCGCTGGAGAGCAACGACTGACTGGCTCAATTCGGTACGCTGAGGTGCCGATAACCAAGGACCCAGGGCCTTGGTGGATATGAAACTCACGACGTACACATTCCGCGACGATGAAGGCTGGTCCCAGCCGTTGCCGACGCGTCTCGGACCATCGGACGTTGCCTTCGTGTTCGGGGACCCCAGCTACGCCCGCCCAGACGGACCCATGGCTGATCTGATCCGGTCGGTGGGCGACGGTCACGTGATCGGATGCTCGACGGCGGGCGAGATCTCCGGCGCGGCGGCCGGTACCGCCTCGCTGACCGTGGCGATCGCCCACTTCGAATCCACCGAGATCAAATCTGCATGGGCCCCGGCTCCGCACCTCGACCGTTCCCGAACGGCAGGCCAGCAGCTCGGAACCCACCTGGCGGGACCGGATCTGGCGGCCGTGTTCGTGATCACCGACGGACTCACGATCAATGGATCGGAGCTCGTGGCAGGCCTGTCGGAGTCGGTCGACGAGCGCGTCGTGATTTCCGGCGGCATGGCTGGCGACAACACCGCCTTCTCGGCCACCTGGGTGGTCTCGGGCGGCGAGATCCGAAGCGGCATTGCGGCAGCTGTCGCCTTCTACGGGCCGAATGTCCGTGTCACGACCGGCTCGAGGGGCGGATGGAGCAAATTCGGACCCGAGCGGTATGTGACGAGATCTGAGGGATCCGTCCTCTACGAACTCGACGGACAGCCTGCGCTCAAGTTGTACAAGCGTTATCTGGGCGACCTCGTCGACGAACTCCCCGCATCGGCCCTTCTGTTCCCCCTGGCGGTCCGCCAGCCCGGGGATGACGACCATTCGGTGGTTCGAACCATCCTGGCGGTCGACGAAGCCGACCAGTCGATGACCTTCGCCGGCGACGTCCCGCAGGGCCACATCGCCCAGCTCATGCACGCCAACACCGAGAGCCTGATCACCGGCGCCGAGGAAGCCATGGAGCGAGCCCTCGATACGGTCGAGCCGACGACTCCCGTCCTGTCTCTGGCGATCAGCTGCGTGGGCCGGCGGCTCGTGTTGGGCTCCCGGGTCGAAGAGGAAGTCGAGGCGGTGTTCGACCTGCTGCCGCCCGGCTCGCAGCAGGTCGGTTTCTACTCGTATGGCGAGATCTCGGCCACCAATGGCGGCCGATGCGAGCTGCTGAACCAGACAATGACCATCACGACGATCTCGGAGTCGCCGTGAACCCGATCCTGAAGAGGCAGCTTCGCCGAGCCGGCCTCGACCCAGGATCACCCCCCACCGACGAACAGGCCTGGGACTCATTGCTCGCTGCCGTGAGTACTGCCTATGACGAAGCGGCGCGGAGCCTGTACCTGACCGAACGTTCGCTGGAGATCTCGTCGTCCGAGATGCGCGAGCTGACCGAACAGATCAAGGTGGCTGCCGAGTCCAACGTAGCCAAAGAACGCGACCGGCTGCGGGCCGTGTTCGACGCATTGAACGATGGCTTGTGCCTGCTGACCGAGGACGGGGCGGTCGTCCACGCCAATGAAGTGGCCCAATGCCTTCTGGGCATCGAAGGTCCGACGTTGTTCGAGACCACGGTCCTCGATCGCATCTTCTTCGTGTCGGACGGCGAGCGGGTCGGAGCACAGGATGCGATCAGCGCCATTCGCCACGGGACCCCGATCCGCGATAGGCGAGCCGTCGTGGTGCGGCCCGACGGAAGCGAAACACCGGTGGCCTGCAACCTGCAACCCGTCATCAACCCCGATGGAGGTCAGGCGGCGGTGATGGTTCTCCACGACTTGACCGACCAGGAACGTGTCCACGCCGCGCTCGAACGCAGCGAAGCGCACTACGGCTCGGTGATCCATCGGGCTCCGGTGGCGTTCTTGGAAGAAGACTTCACGGCCGTCGGCGCCTGGCTGGACGACCTCCGACGACAAGGCATCGAGGACTTGGGAACGTGGCTCGCCACGCATCCTGAAGCGATCGACGAGGCGGCTGGTCTGATTCGCGTCGTCGACGCCAATCAGGCGGCGACCGACATGCTTCGGGCCAGACACCGCAATGATCTTCTGGGCAAGCTCGACGCCAGCACCCTCACCGACGCCACCCGAGAATCGTTCCGCGCACAACTCGATGGGATGTGGCACGACCAGGACCTGATCACGACCCGGGTATCGGGCACCCGGTTGGACGGCTCGCGCCTCGAAGGCATTCTCAACTGGGCGGCTCCGCGCATCCTGGGCCAGCTCGACCTCGCCAAGGTGGTCGTGGCGCTCGTCGACGTGACGGACCTGACCGAAGCACAGGAGCGCACCGAGGAACTGGTGCGATCGAAGGACGAATTCCTGGCCATCATCAGTCATGAGCTTCGGACACCCCTCACGGCCGTCAGTACCAGTGCTGCCCTGCTGACCGAGGAGGCGCTCACGGCCGACGAGGAGGTGGAGTTGCTCGGTTACGTGCGTGAGCAAGCCGCCGACATGGCCCAGATCGTCGAGGACCTGTTGGTCGCGGCTCGCGCCGACATCGGGTCACTGTCGCTCATCGTCGAAGATGCGGACCTCCCTCTGGAACTCGGAGCCGTCGTCGATCGATTCGTCAGCAACGGGACGAAGATCGACTGCAGCCGCGTCCGAGGTCGCGTCCAAGCCGACCCACTTCGACTGCGTCAGATCATGCGCAACCTGTTGAGCAACGCCCAGCGGTACGGCGGCGAGGAAATCTGGGTCGAGTCCCGCATCCTCGGCGGCCGTGCCACCGTCTCGGTGTTCGACGATGGACCCGGCGTGCCAGAGTCTGAGCGAGAAGCGATTTTCGAGCCCTATTACCGCGCCGCGGCCTCCAAGGGCGTGCAGGGATCCGTCGGGATGGGCCTCTCGGTGGCGCGACAACTCGCCGAACTCATGGACGGCAGCCTCGAATACTTCCGTTCGGCCGGCAGGAGCGAATTCCGTCTGGAGTTGCCGGCGAGCTAGAACGCCTCGTCCGGCAATGCCATCAGATCGCCTTCTTCCTCTTCTGCCCATCGCCGTCGCACCGCGATGCCGGGCAGGGCGTGCCGAACGAAGAACCGGGCGCTCGCCACCTTGCCCTCGTAGAACATCCGATCGTCGTCGTCGTCGGCTTCGGGGAGGGCTGCGAGCGCGAGCTCGGCGTGCCGCAACATCAACCAGCCGATCACGACCTCTGACAGCGACTCGAGCAGCGAGGTGAGATGCAGGCCGGCTTTGTAGACCTCGGACCGGTCCTGCATCGCGGTCATCAGGTGTCCCACGAGGACCCCGAGCTGACCTTGTGCGTCGTCGAGTCCCTTCCCGAGGATCTCTCGTTCGGCGGCCAGCGCATCATCGTCGCCGCCGCCCTTGACGAACTCCACGATCTGAGAGGCGAGCCGGGTCAACGTCTCCCCTTGGTCGCGTGCGATCTTGCGGAAGAACAGATCCATGGCCTGGATTCCTGTCGTTCCTTCATAGAGCGTGTCGATCTTGGCGTCACGGATGTATTGCTCGATGGGGTAATCCATCGTGAAGCCGGAACCGCCGAACACCTGGAGCGACGTGGCCAGCAACTCGTAGGCCTTCTCGGACGAGTAACCCTTGACCATCGGGAGCAACAGGTCGTTCAGCCGATCCCAGTGATCGTCGTCGGGATACCTGATGACCTGATCCTGCACCCAGGCCGTGTACATCACGAGGGCACGCAGCCCCTCCGAATACGCCTTCTGCAACATGAGCATCCGCCGAACATCGGGGTGCCGGATGATCTCGACCCGAGGCGCCGTCTTGTCCGTGGCCTGGGTGAGATCGGCGCCCTGAACGCGTTCACGGGCATACTCGAGGGCGTTCAGATAGCCGGTCGACAGCGTGGCGGCCGACTTGGTGCCGATCAGCATCCGGGCGTGTTCGATGACCCGGAACATCTGCCGGATCCCATCGTGCTTCGACCCGACGAGCCACCCCAACGCCGGAGCATCCATGCCAAAGGTGAGCTCGCAGGTCGCCGACCCCTTGATGCCCATCTTCTTCTCGATGTTGGTGGCATACACACCGTTGCGATCACCGAGGGATCCGTCCTCGTTGATGAGGTACTTGGGAACCATGAAGAGGGACAAACCCTTCGTCCCCGGTCCTGCTCCCTCGGGTCGAGCAAGCACGAGATGGATGATGTTCTCCGCGTGGTCGAACTCGCCCGAGGTGATGAACCGCTTGACGCCCTCCAGGTGGTACAGGTCACCGTCGATCTGGGTGGCTTTGGCCAGGCCTGCGCCGACATCCGAGCCGGCGTCGGGTTCGGTGAGCACCATCGTGCCGCCCCAATTCCGTTCGAGCATGAGGTGGGCGACCTTCTGCTGTTCCTCGGTTCCCTCTTCGAAGAGGACCCGTGCCATCAGCTCGCCCGAAGCGTAGAAATAGGCCGTCGGGTTGGCCCCTGTGAACAGCGCGACCGTTGCCCACACGAGAGACGGCGGAGCGCCCGGTCCACCGAGGTCAGGGGGCATACCGAGCCGGCCCCATCCGGCCTCCCGATAGGCATCGAGTGACCGCTTCAGGCTGTTGGCCAGCTCGACCTCGCCGTCACGAAGCTCCAGCGGGATGCGATCGGCGTCGATGAAACTGTCGGCCCAAGGGCCCGCCGCGAGGCGTTCGACCTCGGTGAGGACCATGCGAGCCGTATCGGCATCCATCTCTGCGAACGGGCCTTCGCCGAGGTAGGCGGTGATGTCGTTGGCCTCGAAGAGATTGAACTCCAGATCCCGGATGTTCGACTTGTAGTGAGTCATCCCTGCCTCCGAGCGATTTTGAATAGTGATTCAATTTTAGACGACAATTCAAAATTGTGCTGCATCAGGTATCGTCTGTTTGGCGTTTCGCCTTGACCGATGGAGGAGGACGATGGCGAGGTACCGATCGGGAATCGCCACCCGCGAACGGATCCTCGATGCGACCAGGCTGTTGCTGGGCCGCGACGGGTTTGACGGCACGACGGTCAAAGGCATCTGCCAAGAGGCTCGCATTCAGCCGGGCTCGTTCTACAACCTCTTTCCCTCCAAGGACGAGGCCGTCTTGACCGTCGTTCGCGAAGCCATCACGGCCGTGGATCCACATCCCGAAGGCGAGGGCTCAGACACCATCGACGAGCTGATCCACGCCTACATCCGGTTCATCACCGAGTCACCACTGGCGGGCGTCTATCTGCAGCTCGCCGTCACGGCCGGCTTGACCGACGAGCACCTGAAGGGTCGGATGCTCCGACACCACCACTATCGGATCCACCGGTTCGCCGACGCCATCGGCCGGGACGAACCGACCATGACGCGCGAACGCGCCCGGATCCTTGCGGAGCTCGTGATCGCCGGCCTCAACGGACTGGCCTACCAGTGGGCCCTCGACCCCACATTCGAATTGATGGATCACGCCTGGGAGTTGGCCGACCAGTTGCAGATCCCACGGGTGACCCCGCAGTCGTGACCGATCGCTCCGTCATCGCTGCATTGGCGGTCGCACTCGTAGCCTTCGCCGTCTACGGTGTCGTGGTCGACAGCCCGTTCACGTGGATCTATGTGAGCATCACGGCCGTCCTCGGTGTAGCCGTGTTGGCGCTCCATCGAGCCGTCAGATTCCCCGCCCGGGTCCTATGGGGACTGTGGGCGGCCGCGGTCGGAAATCTGGCCGGCGGTATCTGGCTGGTCGACGGCCAGCCCCTCTACGTCCATCAGGTCTGGGGATCGCTGCGCTACGACAAACCCTTTCACTTCGCCGCCACCGGCATCGCCGCGTGGGCGGCGTACGAGGTCCTGCTGCCCCGAATGTGGGGGTCGGCGAATCGGTGGGGCATCGGTTTCGTCGCTGTCATGGTGGCGTGTGGCGCCGGCGCCCTCGTCGAGATCGTCGAGTACGTCGGGACGCTGATCATCGAGAACGCCAACGTCGGAGACTACGGCAACAACATGGCCGACCTCGTGGCCAACCTCGCCGGCGCCGTCGGCGCCACGAGCGTGGCCGCGTGGGCGCTCGCCGACCGTGCTGCGTGATCCGGTCGCGGTCAACTCGTGCCGGCGTCGGCGCCCGTGGCCATCCGACCCAGACCCATGGCAGCAAGTGCGGCCACCATCGGGATGGCGATGAAAGCCACGGCGGCCGGTCCGTATCCTCCGCGGTTGTCACGCGCCAGGGAAAGCGCCACCGGGCCGAGTGAACTGGCGGCCACACCGATCAGCGTGGCAACGCCGTGGATGGCACCGATGTGACCGAGCCCGAACCAGCGGGGCAGCAACGTCGACCCCACCGATCGCGAGCCGCCGCCTGCGGCGCCGAGCAGGACCGCGTAGAGACCGATCATCCATCCCGTCGACAGATCCGCAGCCAGCAGCAAGGCAGTGGCGAGCACCGCCATCGCGCCGATGATGAGGATGCGGCCCGACAGTCGATCGGCCAGGTAGCCGAACAGGACGCCGGCAACCGCCGCTCCGATCGTTTGGGGCAGGAACATCGCGGCAGCTTCTGTCACCGACAGGCCCGCGTCACCGAGTAGCGAGATCTGATGGAAGTTCAAAGCCGTGACGAGCATGCTCACGGCCCCCATCGAGAAAGCCAGCACCCAGAAGCGATAGGTACGAACGGCTTGAGACCTCGACACACAGGACCCCACCCGCGGGGTGGCAGCCACCTGAACGTCATCACCGTCGGGGCGCTGGCCGACGTCGGCCGGACGATCGATCATGCCGAATCGGGCGATGGGAACGACCGTCACCGCGACGACCGCTGCCGCGATCAGCCACGTGCGCCTCCAGTCCACCACCGCGATCAGCCCACTCAGACCGACCGGTACCAGACTCATGAGCACCGCAACGCCCGTGTTGAAGACACCGAGGACTGCGCCCCGTCGCCGTTCGAACCAGTGGGTCACGGCCACCGTCGAGGCCAGTGTCAACGCTCCCTGGCCGAGAAGCCGAATGCCGACGAAGCCGATCGTCAACGACACCAATCCTCTGACACCCGCCATGGCGGTCAGCGCCACCGCGAATGCAGCCCCGATCAGGGTCATCGCACGGCGGACGCCGACCCGGTCGATCGAGCGCCCGACGAACGGCAACAGGGTCGCAGCCGACATGGTGCCGACGAGATACGCCGTCGACACCTGAGATCGCGTGGCTCCGAGGTCGGCGATGAAGTGGTCGATGAAGACACTCACCCCGATGGTTTGTCCGGGCCCGGTGAGGGCGCCGGTGAGCGTGGCGAGCCCAACGATTCGCCAACCCGAGAACACCTGGCGAGCAGGTCGGCCGATGGGGGACGTCACCCGAGGAGGCTAACGCTCTCCTCGTCCCTCCAGGGATCGGGGGCCTCGACCGGAGCCGGTAGTTCGACCACGAAAGCCGTGCGACCCTCGATCCGCTCGTACCGGACGTCTCCGTCCATCCCGCGCGCCAGGATCCTTGCTACCGCCAAGCCCAGTCCAATGCTGCCGGTGACGGTCGCGGCTTCTCCGTCGTGCTGGTAACGCTCGAACAGCTTCGAAGGGTCGGACACCCCGTCTCCGTCGTCCGAGACGACCAGCCGGTAGGTGGACCCGTGGACCTGACCATCCACTGCGATGTCCGGGCCTCCGTGTCGGATGGCGTTGGAGACGAGGTTGCCGACCAAATGCCGGAGGCGGAGGCGGTCGGCATCGGCGACACCTCGACACGCCACACGGACCGGCACGCCGACGTTGGCGACGGCGAGTTCGACTTCGGCCGCCACGTCGGTCGGCTGGATGTCGAATCCGAGGTCACCGGAGTCGGCTTTGGCCGTGACGAGCAGATCGTCGACCATGCGAGCGAGGTTGCTGGCTTCCCCGATGACGAGCCCGTTCAGTTCGTGGGCGAGTTCGGCGTCGTCGAATCCGGCGTCGCGCATGGTGACAGCCATGCCGAGAATGCCGGTCAGTGGGGTCCGGAGCTCGTGGCTCAAGCTGGCGATCATCTGGTCTTTGACCTTCTCACGCTCCTGGGCGTATTGCAGCTGGAGCTCGAGCGCAACTTGTCGGGAGCGTCGCCGCTGCAGCCAACGGAACATGAGGAGCGCGAGCACCGGGACGAGGAACGCGACCGCGATCGAGGTGATCCGTACCAGGCGACCGGCTGCTCCCGACTCTGCGGCCATTCTGTCGAGCGTGTCTTGCCTCGCCTCGACCAGGCGGCTGTCGACGATGGAGAGTACGCGTTCGAACTCAACCCCGGCCTGAGCGGCCGATTCCTCGTCGCCAGAAACCACGGCGGCGCTGAACGCTTCGCCGGCCACCACGAGCCGATCCGCAGGGTCCGGTACGTCCAGGCGACCGAGGCGCCTCGCCACCGCGGCCGTAGCGGCCTCGATGTCCTCGGCCGCCGCGGCGACCTGTTCGGAGGTTGCGTAGCCGCGCGCTTCCGCCTGGCCCACCAGGAGAGCCACGGCCGCCGCAGTCCGAGCTGCCGCGGTGCCGGCGAGCGC
>JBFKPQ010000044.1:0-16569 GCA_041628225.1 Acidimicrobiia bacterium
GAGGAAGTCGATCCACCCCTGGGTGGGCTCCGTCACGCCCCAGAAATCGGGGTGGGCCACGCCCGTTCCGAATACGGCGCGTTCTGAGCGTGGCGAGTCTTTCTGGCGGAGCCAGTCGAGATACACCTTCCGGTTGATCAGCGTTCCTCCACCTAGCAGGAGCAGCTCGGCCGGATCGCCCGCCGTTTCGATCTCTCCCCACGGCATCAGTTGCTCGATGGCATGCAGGAGGGCTTCGTCGCCCAGGTTCTCTTTGCCCACCCAGCCGACATATCGAACTCGGGGACGCTCGGGAGGCTGTGACGGTGCGGTGGGGCGACCATCGGTCGGGGCCGTTTGATACGGCACTCCCGTGAGGCGTCGCTTGACGTACGTGCCGAGGGTCGGAAGTGCATGGCGCGGATCTGGCTTGGCCCGCAGGTCGTCGAGCAGTTTGCTGCGGTCGCTTGCGTAGGCCGGATAGTCGGCCGGAAGACCTTCACGAGGTTCGGCGGCCGGGAGCGCCACGAGTGCGTCGGCGAGGTGGTGGCGCTCGGCCACTTCGGTGAGGAGACGCCAGGCGTCGACCGGGTCGGCCGCCTCGCCGAGGGCCTTCGCCCACTCGCGACGGCGGGCGAAGGCGAAGACCGGCAGGCCACGGTCGGACCAAGCCCGCTCGATGTCGGCGGTGTCGCGCTCGTGCCGGTAGGTGAGCGGGCCGTCGGGCCCGGGGACCTGGTATCCGACCGACAGCAACGATGCCCGTGGCCGGGAGTCGAGCCGTCGGACGGCTCGCCCGGCGAGCCGGTGGTCGGGAGTGGCCCATCCGTGCAGCAGCGCCACGTACTCGCCGCGCGCCGCCTGCAGTGCGTGGCGCAGGTCGGCGTGACGGTGGAGCCTCGGATCGCCGACGGCGAGCTCGTCGAGCCGCATCGAGGTGGGGTCGTCGCCCACCAGGATGACTTCGGCATCGTCGAAGTTCTGAGCGAGGATGGCTTCCCAGAGGGCTTCGACCCGTTCGGGGACGACCGGATCGATGACCCACGACACCTTCGGCACGGCGAAGATCGCTCCCGCTCGTGGTTTTCGATAGAACCGATGGGGGATGAGGGTCTGGATGAGGGCGTCGTTGTGTCGACGGGCCTCTTCGCGCCATCCCTCCGCGCCATCGAGCTGGGTCTGATGGAAGATGGCGGCCTCGTTGTCGGGAACGATGAACGCTCCGCTCGAGAACAGCCGCCATCCCAGTTCGGTGTCTTCGCCTCCCCAGCGTCGGAAGAGGTCCGAGAAGCCACCCGCCGCGTGGAACAGCTCCGTGCGGACGGAGAAGTTGCTGGAGACGAGCGCTCGGTAGGCCTCGTCGCCGAAGCGCAGGTCTGTCGTGCGGCGGTAGAACACCCGGCGGAAGTCGGCCGGCCCGCCAGTTGGTGTCGGGAGATCGCCGGAGCGGATGGCCTCGACCGACAGGTCCGTCGTGTCGAGGTGGTGTCGAGAACCGATCACGACGAGATTGCCGGCCAGGGCATGCCAGCGAGCATGAGCCGCGACCAACCCAGGTGCGGGCACACAGTCGGCATCGATGAAGATGAGCACGTCGCCGGTGGCTCGGGATGCTCCGAGATTCCGAGCCCGGCCCGCTCCGTAGCCGTCGTGGTCCTGCCGGGCGACGTCGATGGTCAACGCGTCGCGGAATTCGGCGACGCAACCCTCGACGTCCTCGTCCGAACCGTCGTCGGCCACGACGACGGTCACATTGGGGTGGGTCTGATTGGCGAGGCCGGCCAGAGTGCGGCGGAGGAGATCGACGCGGTTGTACACCGGGATGACGACACTGACCGCCAGGTCGGGAGCGGCCTCCAACCGATCTCCGAGCGGGCGATAGTCGTTTTCTGGTGCCGTGTAGCGATCCATGCGAGCGCCAATTCTGGCAGGTCCCACCGAAGCCGATTCACGTCGCTCGATAGCTGGCTGCCTTCAGATCGATCCTGGTGAGATCGCCCGCTTCGTCGAGTTGGGCGTGCGGTTGTTCCTCGATGAGATACGTCCGCAGGGCATCGGAGGCGTTCGCCCCGTAGATGTACCGTCGGGCAGCGCGGAGCACGGATGCGTCGGTGGGCCCGTCCACCGCCACCGCCTCGTAGGTCGCCGGCGCCGGGTCGTCAACCTGGTCGGTGGTCCAGACCTCGCGCCCGGGAAGGTCCAGGGCCGGGCCGGCCGCGGGTACGAGAATCCTCTGGACTTCGACGTCACGGTCGATGAGGGCGGACAGCGGATCGGTGGGCGGCTCCGGAGGGCTGGAAGCTCCGGGAGTGATGTCGGCGAGTCCGTCCAGGAGTTCGTCGACCCGGTGGTCGTAGAGGTGATGGGTTGCGACGTGGCGCCGTGCCGCGTCGACGACGTCCTGCAAGCGTGCCGGATCGGCGAGGAGATCGCGCATCTGTGCGACGTGATCCTCGGTCATCTCGAAATAGTGGACGCCGGCCTCCAGGATCTGGTCCAGTCCTGGAATGGGCTGGGTGACGAGCACGGCGCCGGCTCCGACGGCTTCGAGGACCCGCATCGTGATCGGGAAATGGCGGGTTCCGCCTTCATTGGGGATGATGCGCGCGTCTTCGTACAGCTCTGCCATCCGTGCCGCGGAGACGTTTTCCTCGAACGCCGTCCGTTCTGGTCCGAAGGCGCGCTCCAGCGATGCCACGAGTTCCCTTCGAAAGGGGTACGGGCCTCCGCCTCGCAGATACGCCCCGACCATGGCCACATCGAAGCGTCGTTCGGCGAGGGGACGGGAGCCGTCGAAGAGGTCAGGGGGCATGCCGAAGGGAAATCGCTGAACCGGTTTCGGGAAGTAGTGGCTGAGGTGCCACGAGTGCGCCAACAAGATGAGATCGGCGCGGTAGCGCTCGGCGAGGCGCAGGTTGGCCGCGAGATGGTGCTCGCCGTGATGCACCCAGAACGCCACCGGTATTCCGGGCGCCGTTCCTCGGACGTCCAGCGCCGGATAGGGGCCTTCCACGAACACCACGGCTTCGGTCTCCGGGTGGAGACGCCCCAGATCGATGGCGTCCGTGTGGAGGTCGATCGTCATTCCGGCACGGCGGAGGGCAGCCTCGAGGTATTTCCCCGGGTTCGAGTCGGTCTTGCGGTAGGCGAGCGCGATACGCCTGCCCTGATGTCGATCGGGTTCGGGACGAGACGCGGCGCGCCGCTGCCCCGGCGTATGAAAGGGGTGTCCCGCGCGCATCGGTCTGCTGAGCTCTGGCATCGAAGGAGCCAGGTCGATGAGATCCCGCGGTTCTGCCGATGGCCAGTTGGGTTGCCGCGCCACCGCGCCTTTCGCGGCGAGCGCGGCCAGCCGGGCGGCCGGTACGGCGGCTGCTGACGTCGGGTGAAACAGGATGGCTCCGGTTTTCAGCGCAGCGGTGGCGAGGGCACGCTCGTGCAGCCGGGTGCGCCGCTCCGGTGATTGTGTCTTTCGGATCAATCGGCCGATGACACCCCACCCGTCGGGATGCGCGGTGGGGATGAACGTGGCGGGAATCGACGGCGGTGTGGCAGGTCGGGGACCGGACGCCACGAGGTGAGCGTCGTGGCCGGCTTCGGTGAGCTGGTGGGCGAGGACGGCGGCCCGCGGATCGTCGACGAAGCTGTTGGTGGCGATGAGACATACCCGCATGCGGCGGGATGCTACCGGCCGATCAGCGGAGGGCTCGCGCGATGAAGGCTGCGATCTGGCCGCGCGTCAGGCGGTTGTCGGGACAGAAGCGGTCATTCGCCGGAGGGTTGCATCCTCGGGTGATGCCTGACGTCGCCAGGGCGTTGATGTCGGCCTGATGAACGGAACCGGCATCGTCGCCGAAGAGGTCGCCCGTTCCTACGGGGAGTTCGAACGCTCGCACGAAGAAGCTGGCCATCTGCGCTCGGGTCACCGTCTCGGCCGGGCAGAAGCGGTCGTTCGTGGGCGGATTGCATCCGAAGGTGATGCGAGCTTGAGCGAGCGCATTGATGTCGGCCTCGTGCGGAGAGCCGGCGTCGTCACCGAAGAAGTCCGTATCGGACGGCGGCAGGTCCAGGGCCCACACGAGCACCGACGCCATCTCGCCGCGCGTCAACGGACGATCCGGGCAATAGGCGGTCGAGGAACACCCGAGGGCGGCACCGTTGGCGACGAGCCAGCCGATATCAGTCGCAAAGATCGAATCTGCGGCGTCGCTGGGAACCGCGGCGAGTCGGGGAAGATCGGTCAAGGGCTCGGCGTGCGCGATCGGTGCGGCCGCCTGCATGAAGATCACGGTCACGAACAGCTGTCCGTTCTCCGCTCGCTTCGAGGACACGCCGACGTGGGTCCAGTCGCCCAGGATGTTGGCGCGGTGCCCGGGCGAGGCCATGAAGGCGTCATGGAGTTGATTGGTGGTCGGTCCCATGCCCACGTTCTCTCCGAGCGCCGCCCAGCCGTCCGTCACCGAGCGCAGGTCGACCGTATGGAAGATGGATCCTTGCGCCATCTGTCGGTTCGTCTGGCGAGAGGCGTCGTCCTCGAGGTCCCAGTAGGGCGTCAGAGCCGGCAATCGAGCCGCGGCTCGCTCCGCGTTGATGAGGGTGAGCATGTCGACGTCGTCTCGATTGGCAGCACCAGCGGGTGTCGGTTGTGACGCGAAGAGGGGCAGTGCCAGGAGCACCGCCAGCGACACGAAGACCAGACTCCGCCACGGACGTCGGATGTACGTTGCCATCAGGATGGCTATCGGTATTTGGCGGCGAATCCTTGAACGCGGAGCGTGGTTTTCTCGTACGCATGCGGCACGGCATAGGGTGGCCGGCATGAGACGCAAGCATCTGCTTCTGATCTCCGTCGTCGTGGCGGCGCTCGTCGCCACTCCGGCCGCGGCGGAGCTGCCGCCCGGTGGCACCTTCGTCGACGACGACGGCAACGTGCACGAGGGGATGATCGAGGCGATCGCCGCCGAGGGGATCACGCTCGGGTGTAACCCGCCGATCAACGATCGGTTCTGTCCCCAGAACACGGTGACGCGTGGTCAGCTGGCGGCGTTCTTGGCGCGCGCATTGGGGCTCGTCGAACGCGCCAGCGATCCGTTCTCGGACGATGACACATCGATCTTCGAAGCCGACATCGAGAAGCTGGCCGCGGCCGGTATCACGAAGGGATGCAACCCGCCCGACAACGATCGATTTTGTCCGGATCGTCGGCTGACGCGCGGCGAGATGGCCGCGTTCTTGGTGCGCGGCTACGGCTACACGGACCGGGCCGAAGGACGCTTCATCGACGACGACGGTTCGATCTTCGAAGCCGACATCGAGAAGCTGGCCGCAGCCGGGGTGACGTTGGGCTGTAATCCGCCGGCCAACGACCGCTTCTGTCCGGACGACTACGTGCTGCGCCAACAGATGGCGAGCTTCCTCGGTCGGGCCGAAGGGCTCACGCCACTCGTTCCGCCTCCCCGCCCCGATCTGACACTCGTCGAGTTGGCGTCGGGATTCTCGAGCCCCATTCACGTGGCAGCTCCGGACGGTGACGAGCGGGTGTTCGTCGCCGAACGAGCGGGCCGCGTCGAACTCGTGCGTGATGGCGTTGTGGATCCGGTCCCGTACCTCGATCTCACCGGGCGTGTCCTCACAGGTGGAGAGCGGGGCCTGCTCGCCGTCGCTTTCCACCCGGACTATGCATCCACTGGCAAGTTCTACGTGTCGTACTCGAAGGAGGCGTCTGGTGCCGCCGACCACGTCGGACGCGTGTCGGAGTTCACGGTGTCGGCCGATCCCGACCAGGCCGACGCCGCGTCGGAGCGTGTGTTGTTCGAGGTGGATCAGCCTTACTCCAACCACAACGGCGGCATGATCCAGTTCGGCCCGGACGGTCACTTGTATCTCGGACTGGGCGACGGTGGGTCGGGCAACGACCCGCTCCGGCACGGTCAGAATGGGGCGACGGCGCTCGGCTCGGTGATCCGCATCGATGTCGATTCCGGAGCGAGCGACATCTGGGCGATCGGACTGCGCAACCCCTGGCGTTTCTGGATCGACGGCGACGAGATGGTCATCGCCGACGTGGGCCAGTCGGACCGCGAGGAGATCTCGGCGATTTCGCTGTCCGACCTGGCTCCGAACCTGGGGTGGCGCACGTTCGAAGGATCCCGCTGCACCGGTCTCGACTCGACGTGTGACCCCTCCGGCCTCGTGTTCCCCGTCGTCGAGTACACCCACGCCGAGGGGTGTTCGATCACCGGTGGCGTCACCTATCGCGGAGAGATCGCCGAACTGCAGGGCCACTTCCTCTACGGCGACTACTGCGCCGGATGGATCAGATCGGCTCGCATCCAGGACGGCCTGCTCCTGGATGAACGCAGCTTCCCCGAGTTCGGGGAGGCATTCGGACTGGTGTCGTTCGGCGTGGACGGAGCAGGCGAGTTGTACGTGATCCGGAGTGGACGGGTGTGGAAGCTCGCCACCACGCCATGACTTGACGAACCGTTGGCGCTTTGGCAACGTTACGAAAGACTTCTGAAAGCACGGTGGGGCGCCGATACTTGGGCTGGGCGGATAAACCAGACCTAGGAGACACCTTGCGAACACCCCGGACCTTGCTGGCCCTCACGGTGCTGGTGGCCGGACTGGTCGCGCCCACGGCTGCCCAGGCCCAACAGGTCGCGGCGCATTCGACCGGCGACGAAGTGGTCTTCACCGGCGGGGGCTGGGGCCACGGGGTCGGCATGAGCCAGTACGGCGCCCAGGCTATGGGCGCCGACGGTCAGTCCTCGGAAGACATCATCGGTCATTACTACACGGGCGTCGCGCTGTCACAGCACTCGGCGGTGTATGCCGAAGGTCATCTCCTGGCGACTCCCAACCCGGAGATCTGGATCGGGCTCCACGAGAACCGGACGTCGTTCACCTTCTCCGTCCCCTTCGACGCCGCCGGCGGCGTCGACCTCTGCCAGAACGGAGACGGCACCGGCCCATGCCCGAAACCCGACGCCACGCCGCAGCCCGGCGAAACGTGGGAGTTCGGCCGTCTGGCAGGGTCGGGCTCGGGGCAATGCGAGTTCCGGCGCGTCTCGCCGGGTCCGCTCGAGACACCGGCCGCCCCGGGCGCCTGCAAAGCCTCGATCTCGTGGAGTGGGGAAGGGCAGGCCGAGACACTGATCGTCGAAGGCCGCGAGTACCGCCACGGAACCATCCGGGTCCGGCAGGGCCCGCTGCACATCGCCAACCTGGAATGGCGTTTCCACGTCTCGCTACAGATCCCTCTCGAGGACTACCTGCTGGGTCTGCGTGAAGTGCCGCTCGGATGGTCGGACGCCGCTCTCGAAGCCCAGGTGCTGACCGGCCGCACCTATGCGGTCTACAAGACGGCGGCCCGATACGGCTCCGCGGCCGACGAGTACATCGATCCGGATCGCCAGGACCTCTGCTACTGCCATCTGCGTTCGACGCCGGTCGACCAGAACTACGAGGGCATGAACAATGAGCTGTTGTCGGCGTCGAACTACGGACGTTGGGCTGCCGCGGTGTCCAACACGGCCGGCCAGGTGATCACCCATGGCGGCTCGACGATCCAGGCGTTCTACTCGTCGTCGACGGGAGGCGTCACGGAGAACTCCGAAGACGTCTGGAGTTCGGCCTTGCCCTACACGCGGTCCGTCGACGATCCATGGTCGCTGAGCGGCAATCCCAACGCGACGTGGACCAAGACGATCAGTACGGCGAGCTTGGCGACCAAGCTCGGATGGAACGAGATCACGAACGTCACGCTGGTGAACCCTTCACCGGCGGCGTCGATGGAGGTGACCGGCGTCAAGAACGGGGTCGCCACCACCGAGACCGTCAAGATCTCGAAGCGCTATTCCAGCCTCGGGCTGTTGTCGCCCACCGTCATCGGCATCGCCTACGTGTCGGCTGCCCCGCCGCCTCCTCCGCCGCCCGAGCCGGTCTTCGACGACATCGATGGCAGCGTCCACCTCGTCGACATCAATGACCTCGCGGACCGCAAGATCACCTACGGATGCAACCCTCCGGACAACACGCGTTTCTGTCCCCGCCAGTCGGTGACCCGGGGACAGATGGCTGCCTTCTTGGCGAGAGCGCTGAAATTGCCGGCGGCACAACAGGATTTCTTCACCGATGACGGCAGTTCGATCTTCGAGAACGACATCAACCGTCTGGTGGCCGTGGCCGGTACCCAACTGGGATGCTCGGAATCGGGGTTCTGTCCGACGCGTGCGATCACGCGAGCAGAGATGGCGCAATTCCTCGTCGCCGCGATGGGTCTCGAAGCAACCGGATCCAAGACGTTCGTCGACATCGAAGATCAGGCGTTCAAGTCCGAGATCGTGACGATCGCCAATGCTGGAATCACCCTCGGTTGCAACCCGCCCGACAACGATCGTTACTGTCCGGATCGACCCGTGCTCCGACAGGAGATGGCGTCGTTCATCATGCGAACGATCCGCTACCTCGGCGGGTAGCATCCGGGCACCTTGGATCGTCGCGACTTCTTCGCCAATGAACGCTGGACGGCCGGCGTCGTGGGACTCGGCTACGTCGGGCTCCCGCTCGCGGTCACGGCGGTGCAACGCGGCCTTCCCGCCATCGGGTTCGACGTCTCGCCGGAACGTGTCGAGTTGCTGGCAGCCGGAACGTCACCAATCGATGACGTCAGCGATGGTGACCTCCGAGCCGCGCTGGAGTCCGGTCTGACGGTCACGGCAGATGCGCAGCGATTGGCCGATGCCGATGTCATCTTCATCTGTGTGCCGAGTCCGCTCGGTCGTAACCGCCAACCAGACATGTCATACATCCAGGCAGCCGCCGACACCGTTGCCTCCGTGGCGCGACCGGGCCAGCTGGTCTCGTTGGAGTCGACGACGTATCCGGGCACGACCGAGGACATTCTCGTTCCGGCCGTCGAGCGCGCCGGCCTCACCCTGGACGAGGACGTGTGGGTGGCCTTCAGCCCGGAGCGCGTGTCTCCGGGCGATCCGCTCAAGACGGCAGATATCCCCAAGGTCGTGGGCGGTGTCACACCCGAATCCGGCGAAGTGGCCGCGGCCGCCTACGGTCGACTCGTTTCCGAGACGCACGTCGTTTCATCGGCCCGAGCGGCCGAGATGGCGAAGCTTCTCGAGAACACGTATCGAGCCGTCAACATCGGACTCATCAACGAAATGGCCCAACTGGCGCACGAACTCGGCATCGACATCTGGGAGGTCATCGAGGCGGCCGCCACCAAGCCCTTCGGGTTCCAGCGGTTCTCGCCGGGTCCCGGTGTGGGTGGCCATTGCATCCCACTCGATCCGCAGTTCCTGTCCTGGCGGGCCAAAGAAGCCAACTTCACGACCCGCTTCATCGATACGGCCGAGCAGGTGAATACGAAGATGCCGGCCTGGACGGCCGATCGGGTCGCCGACCTTCTGAACCGGCATGGCCTGCCGGTGTTCGGCACACGGATCTTGGGCGTCGGCATCTCGTACAAGCCGGACATCGCCGACGATCGCGAGTCGGCATCGATCCAGGTGCTCCAGCTCCTGGCGGCGCGGGGAGCCGATATCGGTGTCCTCGATCCGCTGGTACCCGCCGACCGCATCGCTTCGCACGGGTTCAAGGTGGCCGACGATCCGCACGACTACGCCGTCGCGGTGGTCCTCACCGATCACGCCGCCATCGACTACCGGGCCATCGCCGAGGCCGTGCCGCTCGTGTTCGACGCGCGCGACGCCTATCGCCGCCGCGGGATCGAGGCTTCGAACGTCGAAGTGTTGTGAGGCGGCTGCTCGTTCTCACGACCGTGCATCATGCCGATGACACGAGAATCCGCGAGAAGCTGATCCGCACCCTCGACGGCGGCTGGCAGATCGACTACCGCACCCGCCCGCCCGCACCTGCGTCGGACGACGGCATGTTCTGGCGTCCATTGCGCGGCTCGCGCCTCGTGCGAAACCTGGCCGCGGCGTCGCTCCTCAAGTTCTCCCGCCACGACGCGGTCGTCATCCATGACCCCGAGTTGCTTCCCGCCGCACTCGCCGCCAGCCTCATCCGCCGTCGACCCGTCGTGTTCGACGTCCACGAGGACATCCCGGCTCAGATCATGACCAAACCGCAACTACCGCTGCGCCGTTCGCTGGCGGCGATCGCGGCGCTGCTCCTGCGGTGGGCTGAGCGACGCCTCGTCGTCACCCTGGCCGAACCGGGTTACCAACGACTGTTCCGGCAGCAACACCCGGTGTTCGCCAACTACCCGGATCCAGCTCGGTTGCCCCCGCCGGCCGCCGATGGCGGCTACGCCGTCTACGTCGGCGACGTGACCGAGCTGCGCGGTGTCCCGTTGGCGGTGCGCGCCTGTGTTCGCGCCGGACTGCCGTTGATCGTCGTCGGCCGGTGTTCGCCCGACCTCGCCGATCGCCTCCGGGCCGAAGCGACGGCTGCCGGTGGATCGGTCGACGTGCGCGGTCGCCTTCCACATCGTGCAGCCCTCGACGTCATGCGGTCCGCCCGCGTGGGGCTCTCACCGTTGCAAGACATCCCGAACTACCGCCACTCCCTGCCGACCAAGGTCCTCGAGTACCTCGGGGTCGGCATTCCTGTGATCGCCAGTGATCTGCCGGGCACGGCTGCGGTCATCGGCGATCACCCGGCGGTCAGATTGCTCACCCCCGATGATGAGGACGCCTGGGTCGATGCGTTGCGAGCCGTGTCCGATGACGACCGGGCGGCCGCTCGGACGGTCGAGGTAGGGGCAGGATGGCCCGCCGCCGGCGTCCGCGACTTCTACGACTCGCTGGGCTGACCCGGCGTCCCTCCGACCAGGAAGCCGGTCCCCCATGAGAGATGCATGGTGGTGGCGGCCGCGGGCAGGAGGACCGCCGCCGGTTCTCTGTGCCGAACCCCCTCGATGACGGCGGCGCCGACGAGCGCGCTGGCGTACGCAACGGGCACCACGGCCCCGAGGGTTCGAGCGCCCGATCCCCACATGACCGCGGAGGCCACCACCGACACCACGAGAGCCGGCGGTGCCAACTGACGCCATCGCCAGGATGCCGGGTGGCGGCGAAGCACCACGCGTTTCCACGAACCGTATTGGTAGTACTGGCGTGCCAGGGCGGAGAACGAACGGCGGGGCCGGTAGACGACCTGAAGGTCGGGATGGAAGTACACGACGCCCTCGGCCTTTCGGAGCCTCACGTTCAGTTCGTAGTCCTGATTGCGGATGAGGGTCTCATCGAATCCGCCGACGTCGAGGAGTGCTGCCCGCCGGAACACACCGAGGTACACCGTGTCGGTCGGGCCGGCCTCGCCGCCGTAATGGAACCGGGCATCGCCGACTCCGATGGGGGAACTCATGGCGAGCGCGATGGCGCGACCGACCCACCCTTCGCCCTCCGCCCTCTGGATTCCGCCGACGTTGACCGCGCCGGTCGACTCGAGCAACTCCACCGCGCGTCGTACGTAGCCGGGCGGGAGCACGCTGTGGGCATCGCACCGGACCACGACGTCGCCGCCGGAAGCGTCGATCGCCCGATTGAGCGCGGCCGGTGTGGTCGTAGCCGGGTTGTCGACGAGGCGTACCCGCTCGGCGGCGAAGCGTTCGACGGCCTCTCGGGTGCCGTCGGTGCTCATCCCGTCTGCCACGATCACCTCGAGCGTGCCCGGGTAGTCCTGGTCGAGCGCGGAACGGATGGCGGTCTCGATGGCGTCGGCCTCGTTGCGGACGGGGATGACGACGCTCACGGATGGCCACATGAGGGTCAGTTTCGCACAGGTAACATGCCGCCCGGTGATCGTCGACCCCGACTTCCTCCTGACCCCCGGACTCGTGCTGGCCATGTGGGCCGGGGGCATGGCCGCTGCCATCGCCGCCGTGGCCTTCTGGCGCATCGTCGGTCCCGGCTTCTTCTGGGTAGCCGGCGCCTCGACCTTGCTGATCGGCGGTTGGACCGTGTTCGGCGGCGGCCTCGGAGCGTGGGTCGGCGTCGGTGGAATCGTGGCGGCCATGGTGTTCGCTCGAAATCCCCGCCTCCTGGGAGCGGCCATGACCCTGGCGGCCTTGGGGTTCATCGTCGACGCCGCCGCACAGGGCGGCTGGCCCTTGGCGGTGACCGGTGCCGTGGCCCTCGGCGGGGTGACGGCGGAGATGCTGCTCGGTCACTGGTATCTCGTGAACCCGAAGATGCCGCGGTGGGCGCTGCGGAGACTCGACGTCGCCGGTGCGTCGGGGCTCGTCCTCGATGCCGCCCTCTTGGTGGCTGCCTCGGCGCTCGTGGGCGGGGGAGTGGTCGGTTGGGCCTTCCTCGGTCTGAGCTTCATGAGTGTGCTGTTGATGGTCGGGGTGTGGTTCTCGCTGAAGGAACCTTCGTACCCGGGCGTCATGGCGGCCACCGGCCTCTCGTACCTCGCCGTGTTGACAGCACTCGGAGCGACGGTGGCAGGCCGCTCGCTCGTGGGCCAGGCCGTCAATCTGCTCGCGGCCAGTAACCTCGCCCCGTGAAGATCTACACGCGCAAGGGCGACGACGGTTCTACCGGTCTCTTCTACGGCGGGCGGGTGTCCAAAGCCGACCTCGCACCGGAGGCCTACGGCACCGTCGACGAGGCGGTGGCCGCCCTCGGCCTGGCCAGATCCCACGCCCCGGCCGACATGCAGACGGAGCTCATCGACGTGCAACGCCAACTGTTCGTCGTGGCCGCCGAACTCGCCACCGACCCTGCGAATCGCCACAAACTCGAAGACGGGGTCAGCCGCGTCACCGACGGCATGGTCGTCGACCTCGAACGCCGCATCGACCGTGTGATCGATGAGGTCGGTCTCCCGGATTCTTTCATCGTGCCGGGTGAGTCGCCGTATTCCGCGGCCCTCGACGTCGCCCGCGCCGTCGTCCGGCGGGCCGAGCGACGATGCGTGGCCTACGGAGCTGCGGGCGGCCTCGAGGGGTCGCACGTCGTGCGGTACCTGAATCGCCTCGCCGACTACATCTACAGCCTCGTGCGTGCTGCCGAGACCGACTGGCAGCCGTCCCGGACCCAGGAGTAAGCCGCATGATCGACTACACAACCACCGACGATCCGACCGCGCCGCTGGCCGTTCCGGTGTTCGCCGACCTCGTCGCCGGCCCGGGAGCCGAAGCGGTGCTCGAGGATTTGAGCGGTTCGGCGGAGGCAGCCATCGCGGCGGCGGGATTCACGGGTGCATCCGGCCAGGTCGTGGCCGTCGACTCGGCCGGGAGGCTGGTGTTCCTCATCGGGCTCGGAGACGACACGGACGTCGAAGGCGTCCGACGCGCCGCGGGAGTGGCGGGGAGAGCGACGCGCCGGATGTCGTCGGTGGCGACCACGATCCACCGGGTCGACGTGGCCGATGCGGCGAGCGCCGTCGCCATGGGTTTCGCCCTGGGCCGGTACGAGTTCGGCGCCTACAAGTCGGACGATCCGACGGTCCCCGACGGCACCCTGGCGCTCGTGGGCGGGGAGGTCGACGAAACGGCGGTGGACCGTGCCCTGACGATCGCCGCCGCCGTGGCCGATGCGCGGGACCTCGTCAACACTCCACCTCGCGACAAGGCTCCCGAGCACATCGTCGACCGGTATGTCCGGCGCCTCGAGCAGCTGGGCGTCATGGTGGACGTGTGGACGGGTGACGCCATCGTGGAAGAGCGGTTTGGAGGACTGGCCGGAGTCAATGCCGGTGCCGATCGGCCCGCCTTCATGCTGCGAGCCAGACACACCCCGCCCGGAGCGACCAAGAAGCTCGCCATCGTCGGGAAAGGCATCGTGTTCGATTCAGGTGGCTTGAATCTGAAGCCCTACGAGTTCATGAAGGACATGAAGACCGACATGTCCGGCGCGGCGGCCACGCTGGCGGCCATGGTCGCCATCGCCGAGCTGGGCCTCTCCGTCGAGGTGACCGCCATCACCCCGCTGACCGAGAACCTCCCGTCGGGATCGGCGACGCGCCCTGGTGACGTGTTGACGGCTCGCAACGGGAAGACGATGGAAGTTCTCAACACCGATGCCGAAGGTCGTCTCGTCTTGGCCGACGGCTTGTCGCTTGCCGTCGAGGACGAGCCGGATCTCCTGATCGATGTCGCGACCCTGACCGGCGCCGCCCACGTGGCGCTCGGGCATCGAATCGCGGGTCTCTGGTCGACGGACGAAGACGCCGCCGAGCTGGTCCTGGCTGCGGCGCATCAGGCCGGAGAACGCGTGTGGCGGATGCCCCTGCCCGACGACTACCGCAAGGCCATCGACTCAGAGGTGGCCGACATGAAGAACGTCGGTGAGCGGTACGGCGGCGCCATTCACGCCGCGCTGTTTCTTCGGGAGTTCGTCGGCGACACGCCGTGGGTGCATCTCGACATCGCCGGGCCGGCCTGGATCCACGAGGTCGAACCGTACGCTCCCAAGGGCGGGGCCGGGTTCGGCGTGCGGACGCTGGTCGCCGTGGCCGAGGCGATGGCCGGTTGAGGCCGGGTCGGACGCCGGACGCGAACTAGCCTGGACCGGTCATGCGGAGGAGATTCCTCGTTTCGATGGCCGTCGCCGATGTGGCGGCGCTCGTCGTGGCTCTGTTCGTTGCATCGTTCGGCACGTTCCGAACCGTTCCGTGGTCGATTGCGGCTCCGGGCGGGCGTTCGATCTGGCCGCTGATCGGGTTCTTCCTCTCTGGCGCCGTCCTCGGGTCCGTGCTGTCATCGCGTATGTGGAAGGGGAGCGCCCCCCGGCCGACCTACGGACGCGGACTCGCCATCGTGGCGTTTGGTGTGGCGTTCGCCTCGCTCGGTGTCACGGCGACCTTCTCGTACATCTCGCGGACCTTCTTCGCCACGACCTCGGCGGTGTGGCTGCTCGGTGCGCTGGCGCATCGCGCCGTTCGCCGCCGCCGCCCGTGGACGGAGCGGATCGTGGTCATCACGAACGAAAAGGAGCTGGTCGACGACTTGCGCAACGCTCCGCACACCGACGTCGTCGACTTGCTCGATCCGGGTGCCACCGGACCGGTCGAACCGTTGGAGCAGGGCGTGACGCTGGTCGTGGACTTGCGCGCCGTGCTCTCTGACCGCATGGCGCAGTACGCGTCGTCGTGTGCCCTCGCCGGCTATCCCGTCCGCGCTCTCTCGGGCGTCTACGAGGAGCACACGGGTCGCATTCCGGTCATCCATCTGGCGGAAGGCTGGGAGATCTCGGCGCCGGTCATGCGCACGGCCCCCTATGTGGGAGGTAAGCGTGTGTTCGATTTCTTGGCGGTCCTGCTGACGAGCCCGTTCTGGCTCCTGTTGGCCGGAGCGATCGCCCTGTGGGTGCGGATGGATTCGCCGGGGCCCGTGATCTTCAAGCAGGTGCGGGCCGGTCGTCATGGACAGCCGTTCACGCTCTACAAGTTCCGCACGATGAAGGCCGACGCCGAGAGCGACGGACCACAATTCGCCCAGCACAACGATCACCGGCTCACCGGCGCCGGCCGGGTACTCCGCCGCTTCCGCATCGACGAGATCCCCCAATTGTGGAACGTCCTCAAGGGAGACCTCTCCCTCGTCGGGCCCAGGCCCGAGCAACTTCACTTCGTGAAGGCGTTCACGGAGGCAATTCCCTTCTACGCCGAGCGCCACCTCATTCGACCGGGTGTCACCGGGTGGGCGCAGATCAACTACGGCTACGCCGACGACCAAGCGGATGCGATCGACAAGTTGACCTACGACCTGTACTACGTGAAGCACATGTCGCCGTGGCTCGATCTCCACGTGCTGGGTTCGTCGTTGTGGACGGTCGTGTCGGGATTTGGCGCCCGCTAGGTCGCCAGGCACCGCTCGTCGTAGTCGACCAAGACAGGCTTGCGGTCCGGATCGCCACACGCGGGGCAGTCGGGGTCGCGTCGGACGGTCAGCGTTCGTGTCTCCTGGTCGAGGGCGTCGTACAGCAGCAATCGGCCAACGAGTGGCTCGCCGATGCCCAGGATCAACTTGACGGCCTCCGTCGCCTGGATCGAACCGATGACGCCCGGCAGCACTCCGAGGACGCCGGCCGCGGCACAGTTGGGAGCGAGTTCGGGCGGCGGGGGTTCCCGGAAGAGACAGCGGTAGCACGGCCCCGCATAGGGCGAGAACACCGACGCCTGTCCTTCGAACCGGAAGATGGACCCGTGGACGATCGGCTGGCCGGTGTGGAGTGAGGCGTCGTTGACCAGATAGCGGGTGGGGAAGTTGTCGGCCCCATCGACTACGACGTCGTAGCCGTCGAGGATGTCGAGAACGTTGTCGGCGGCGAGCCGCACCGGATGGCTGTTCACGTCGACGTCGGGATTGAGGTCGGCGATGGTCATGGCGGCCGAATCGGTCTTCGGGACTCCAACCCGGCCCGTGGTGTGGAGGATCTGACGTTGGAGGTTCGAGATGTCGACGACGTCGTCGTCTACGAGGCCGATGGTGCCGATGCCCGCGGCCGCCAGGTAGAGGGCGGCCGGAGAACCCAGTCCACCCGCCCCGACGACCAACACCTTCGCCGCAAGCAGCTTCTGCTGTCCCGCGACGCCGACCTCGGCCAACGTGGTGTGTCGGCTGTACCGCTCGTGCTGGGCGAGCGTCAGGCCGGA
>JBFKPQ010000045.1:0-16353 GCA_041628225.1 Acidimicrobiia bacterium
CCGTGAGCGCAATGCGGGCGAGCCGCGCCACATGGGCGATGTCGATGTCGATGGGCATGACGGCGATTCTAGGACCGTGGCGGCGACCTTCGACTCGCTAGCGTGAGCCGCGATGCAGCTCGTCTTCGCGATCCACAACCATCAGCCGGTCGGCAACCTCGATGACGTGGTCCACGAGGCATGCGATCGAGCGTACGTGCCGTTTCTCCGCATGCTGGCCGATCACCCCGAGGTCCGTGTCAACGCCCATTGGTCGGGCCCGCTGTTCGAATGGGCCGAAGCCAACCGGCCCGAACTGTTCGAACTGCTCGAAGGGACCGCCGACCAGATCGAGTGGCTCGGCGGCGGGTTCTACGAACCGCTCCTGCCGGCGATCCCGGAGAACGACCGAGTCGATCAACTGGAGCGAATGCGCACCTACCTCGCCGATCGACTCGACGCTCGTCCGGGCGGCGCGTGGCTGGCCGAGCGGGTCTGGGAACCGATCCTCGCCGGAACACTCGTCCGCGCAGGCCACACGTTCACGGTCCTCGACGACAGCCGGTTCGACACACCGGTCCGCACCTACCGCTCGGTCGACTACTTCGGTCGAGCTCTGGCGGCCTTCGCCATATCGCAGCCCCTGCGGTACGCCATTCCCTCCCGCTCACCGTCCGACGTCCTGGAGCTGCTCGGCGACCTGCGCTCGTATCACGACGTCGTCGTGTTCGGCGATGACGGCGAGAAGTTCGGGCTGTGGGATCGAGACACCGAACGCCTCTATGGACCCGATGGATGGTTCGCGGAGTTCTGGGAGCTGGTCGCCGCGACCGATTGGTTGAGCCTCACGACGTTCGAGCGCGCGCTCACCGAGCATCGGCCCGACGCACGGAGCTACGCGGCTCCCGGTTCCTACGAAGAAATGGAAGCATGGTCCGGTGGAGCCTGGCAGCGGTTCGGGGTCCGCTACCCATCGGTCGATGTCATGTATCGCAAGATGATCGCGCTTTCGCGAACCCTGCGGCGCGGTGCCCCGACGGAAGCACGGACCGGGTTGCTGCGCGGACAGAGCAACTGCGCGTATTGGCGCGGCGCGTTCGGAGGGACCAATCTCCCGCACCTGCGGTCGGCGGTTCACGAGTCGCTCATCGCGGGACGGCTCGCCTACGAACGCTCCGAACATCGGGGCCGCAACTGGGGCGAACTCCACGTGGAGGACTGGGACGCCGACCTCGCCGACGAGATCCACGTCGAACTCCCCGACCAGTCGTGGGTGCTCGACCCAGCCGACGGAGGATCCCTTCTCTACCTCGACGACAAACCGTCCGGATGGCCCGTGTCCGACGTGATGGCCCGCCAGCCCGAGCCGCATCTCCCGGCGGACGGACCAGTCGATCGCCATCCGTGGCGAACGTTCGCCGATCTCCGTATGCCTCGCGACGCCGTGGTAGACGACCTCGCCGCGTCGGGCCCCGCACCCCCGGCTCGCTATGTGGTCGGTGCTCACGACGCCTCCCGAGGCTCGGTCACGATTCGCTTGACGTCCGCCGACGCCCCCATCTCGAAGACGATCACAGCCGAGGACCGCATGCTCGCGGTGGCCTATCACCTCGACGGCGCCGAACGCGGCAGGTTCGGTCCTCTCATCCCGATCTCCGTATGGGAAGGGGCCGGGCAGGTCCGCATCGATGGGGGACCCTGGCGGGATGTCGACGAGGCGTTCATGGCCACCGGTCACCGATTTCGTTTCAAGCACGAGGGTCGCGGCACGCAACTGATCGTCTCCCTTCCGATCCCCGGAGAGCTGTTTTCGCTCCCGATCGACACAACGATGCGGGACGAGCGCGGGACCGTCCACGTCGTTCGCCAAGGCGTCGTCTGGTGGCCCCACTTCACGACCGACGGATCTGGGGTGTACGAGGTGACCATGCTGATCAGCCACGAGGAGTGAGACATGCGGGTACTGATCGGCGCATCTGAATTCTCACCGCTCGCTCGAACCGGGGGCCTCGGCGAAGCCGTGGCCGGCATCGCCGGTGGCGTGAAACGAGCCGGACACGATGTCACCGTCGTCCTCCCCCGGTACCGTCACCTGCAGGACGTCGGAAGTCCCGTTCGCATCGACGGGGCACCGCCGCTCTATCTGCACCACGAACAGGGTGTTTCTGTGCTGCTCGTCGATGATCCGGTCGCCTTCGACCGCGCGGGCATCTACGGCGACCGCCCCGGCGAAGGCTATGACGACCAGTGGGTGCGCTTCGGCCGCTTCTCGAACGCCGTCCGCCATCTGGCCACCTCGGCCGACGTGTTGCACCTCCACGACGCGCACACGGGAGCAGCCGCCCTCGATGCGCCGTGTCCAACGGTGTTCACGATTCACAACGCCGCGTATCCGATCCTCGGACCGCTCGACGCGGCCCGTGCTCTGCTCGGCACGGCAGGTGAAGCCATCCGCCCGGGTGGTCCCCTGGAGTGGTACGGAGAAGCCAACTACCTCAAGGCCGGCATCGTGGCGGCCACGGTGGTGACGACGGTCAGCCCCAGCTTCGCCGTCCAGCTGTGTGAGGATGCGTCGGTGTCCAACGGGCTCGATGGCGTCATACGGGCCCGGCCCGACGAGGTCGTGGGCATCACGAACGGACTCGATCCGACTACCTGGAATCCAGCCACCGACACCGAGATGGCGAAGCCGTTCGGTGCCGACTCGCTGGGGAAGCGCAAAGCGACCAAGAACGAGCTGTTGCGCCGCACCGGCCTGTCGAACGGCGTCGTGGTGGGCAACGTCGGCCGGATGGCCGAACAGAAGGGCCTCGGTCTGCTCGACCCATGGATCGACGACCTGGTCGACGAAGGGATGCGGTTCGTACTGGCCGGATCCGGCGAACTCGACGCCAGGGTCGATGCATGGGTCGCGCGGCATCCTCAGGCGGTCTGGCACGGCGACTACTCCGAGGAACTCAACCGGCTCGTAGTCGGTGGTTCCGACCTCTATCTCATGCCGTCCCGGTTCGAGCCGTGCGGCATCGGCCAGATGTACGCGATGCGGTACGGGTCGGTTCCGGTCGTTCGGCTCACCGGCGGATTGGCCGACACGGTGATCGATTTCGACGAACACCCGGATGCCGCGACGGGGTTCGGTTTCCGTGCGTTCGAACCACCCGAACTCGTCAAGACCATCCGCCGCGCCGTGCACACACTGACCGACCACCCCGACGTCTGGCGGCGGCTGCAGAAGCGGGGTATGACCACCGACTTCAGTTGGGACAATGCCGCACGGCGGTACCTCGCGGCGTACGAGACCGCGCTCGCCGCGGCTGCCTAGAACTGCCCCGGCACTAGCGTGCTAGCCATGCGGATCCGTTACGTATTGACGATGACGCTCCTGCTGAGCGCGTGTTCGGGCCTGTCGTCCGGCCCGACGACCACGACGGCTGCGACCGCCGATCCCAGCCCCACCACCACCGGCACGGACACGGCGAGAACGACTGCGCCGAGCCCAACGACCACGACCACGCCCGACACGATCGTGGAAGCGGATGTTGGGCTCGTCGTCGTCACGGCCCGCACCATCGAGATCCTTCAGACCGGCCTGGATCACGTCGTGTTGCAGGGCGACGCCGATGTCGACCTCGACGTGGCGTACGACGACCTCAATGGTGGACTGGTCTTCCAATACGCCACGGGATTCGACAGTCCACAGCGACCGATCTTTCATCTGCCCGCCGGCGGCGACGATGCCGAGGTGCTCATCGATCCCCGGCCGGGCCGTACGCTCTTCCTGGAGGGGGTCTCGCTCATCGACGGCCGGGTGCATGTCGTCTACGTCGAGCGTCCGGTCGGCCGCCAGGTGGGCGGCAGCCTGCTGGCAGCCGATCTGCGAGGCGGCGCTCCCGTGTCCTTGTACGAAGGCAACGACCTCGTCGCCGGGGAGGCTCACGGCACGGTCGTCGCCGTGGAACTGCGAGTCGGTCCGACGTGCGGGAAGATCCAGGTCAGCGACGGCGACGACTCCCTCTTCGAGGTCGACTGTGAGGAAGGCACCGGTCCGGTCGGTGTCGAGCTGTCGCCGGACGGTTCGTTGCTGGCCACCATCGTCGACGGAACGATTCGTGGTTTTGCCGTTCCGGACGGGACTCCCACCGGCCGTTGGGTCCCTCCGTCGGCCAGCGCCGTGTACGACGTCGAGCCCGGCCGGCTGGCGGTGCCCGGCGCGGCCCTCTCGCTGCGGGTCCTGACGGCCGACGGCGCGGCCCATACCTACGGCTTCGACGCTCCGGTGCGTTCGGTCTCGTTCCTGCGCAGCCCCGCAGCGGTCTTGCGGGGTCCTCGCCTCGGTGGCGTCGTGGGCCCGCTGGGTGCCTGCTCGGCGGCCGGTCTCCTTCCGGATCCCGCTCCCGCCGACTTGCCCGACGAAGTGGCGGCGACGCGAGCCGCCATCGTCCGCTTCGCCACGTCGTGCGACTTCGACGGACTCGCCGCGCTCGTCGACTCGACGTTCACCTATGGTGACGACGAGTCCGGAGATCCACGCCGCTACTGGCTGGCCAACGAGCAGCGCTTCGGCGACGACCTCTCGGTCATCGTCACGCTCCTGTCGCTCGAAGCCACCACGATCGAACAGGCCGACGGCTCGATGCTCTACCTATGGCCCGCCGCAGCCGGAGAGCAACCCTCCGACGCCCAATGGGAATCGCTCTTCGCGGTGTACAACGAAGAGGAGATCGCCACGATGCGGCGCGGTGGCGTCTACACCGGCTTGCGCGTTGGCATCGACTCGACGGGCCGCTGGCGTTTCGCCGTGTCCGGCGACTGACATGTCCGAGTATCACGACCTGGCGCGTGCCAGCTGGGGTCGCCTGTATGCGGATGTCTCGCTGGTCGCCAGATCCCCGTCCTCCGGACACCGCGCCGTTGCTCGCGCCCTGGCCGACGCGCGGTCGAAGTGGCACCGATTGCGTGACCAGGATCCCGTGTCGTGGACGTATCGGCGGGCAGTGGATCTGTTACCGCCGTCCGTAGACCCCTGGGACGGTCCCGACGACCCCGTCTCCGAACGCCTCTCGCAGATCGACCGGAATGTCCTGGCAGCCCTCATTCCGTACGTGCGACACGACACCAGCATCGACGCAGTGGCTGCGCTACTGGCGGTCGATGCCGCGGAGGTGGTGCGCCGTCTCGATGCGGCCGCGGATGCCGTCGGGGCCGCCGACCCATCCGATCTCCGGCGGCGCCTTGCCTGGCCCCTGGATGCCGAAGTTCGATCGCTGCCTCCAGCCACGTACGACGAGGCGGCCATCCGCGCCGCCTCGCGGGGTTCGGGCCTCCGCCGATGGGCCATCGCCGGGGCGGGACTCGCGGTCGTTGCCGTCCTGGTCGGCCTCGCGCTGACCCAGCGGACGATCGTCCGGCCCGATCTGATCCAGCTGCTGCCCACCGGCCTGGAACGCGTCGACGCCGGCGGCAACCGCGTGCGCCTCCTCGAGGAGCAAGTCGCCGTCGCCAAGGTCAACCGCGACGGCGCGGTCCTGTACCAGTACGACGGACGGGCCGGGCTGCCCGAAGCCAGCATTTGGTATCGACCGTCCCCAGAGGCACGATCGACGCAGGTGTTTCCGCGCACCGGCGGCATCGTCGGATGGGTGGACGAGACCGGGCCGGCTCGTGCCGTCGTCGTGACGTCTGACGTCACGGTCGGTGACGGCTCCAGCACCACCACCGTGGAACTCGGCCTCCTCGACCCGGCGTCGGGCACCCTCGAACCGCTGACGGAGATCGGCAGGTACGAGAGCCGGGCCGGCGAGATCGTGGCCGGGTCCAAGCCGGTGGCCGTCGCGTATGGGGGCGAGCGAATCCTCGTGTGGACGGCTGACGCGGCCCTCGTCGACAGCCTTCCGAACGTCGATGCCGATTCGTGCGGACGCCTCCTGCTCCTCGACCTCTCCGGCCGCGCCGTCGACATCGCCCTCCCACCGCCGTCGTGCGATGCGGATGGGCGAACGATGTCGGCTCCCGCGGTCAGTCCCGACGGAGCGATGCTGGCGTGGATCGAGGCCGAAGGCACCGTCGACCCCGCCGTGGCTCCGCGCGAGGGCTGGTTGTCGTCTGTCGCAGTCCGGCTGGTGACGCATGACCTGGCTTCGGGCCGCTCCCAGACGTACGAACTCACAGCCTTCGAACGGCCTTCCTGGTGGACCCAGTACACCCTGTTCTCGGAGGCGACGGGAACACTGGCCGTCGATCTCGACGGCACGACGGCGATCGCGTCGGTCGGGATCTGGGATCCGGCGATCGAGGCAGCCACCTATTCGGTGTTTCTCGTAGACACCATCGGCGAGCGCGTCGAACGGTCGGTCGGGGAAGGACTCGTCACCTTCGGGCGGTGAGGTCATCTAGGGTCGGCCACGTGGACGACAGCCAGTTGGTGGACGCCTTTCGGTGGATGACCCTCACCCGGCATTTCGACGACGCGATGGTGGCGCTCTGGAAACAGGGGCGCGGGGTCGGGGGGACGTTTTCCCAGCGAGGTCACGAAGCCATCTCGGTCGGGGTCGGTTTGGCGCTCGGCGACGGTGACGTCGTCGCTCCGATGCACCGCGACCTCGGCACCTACCTCGTGCGTGGGATGGCGCCGGAACGCATCTTCGGCAATCTTCTCGGCAAGGTGACCGGGCCGAGTCGTGGGCGAGATGCCAATCTGCACGGTATGGGCGATCTGTCGCTCGGCATCATCGGATTCATCTCCCACATCCCGCAGGCGCTGCCCACGGCGTTGGGAGCCGCCATGGCCTTCCGCTACCGCGATCAGCCCAACGTGGCCGTGACCTTTGTCGGTGACGGCGGGTCGTGTTCGGGCGCTTTCCACGAGACCGTGAACATGGCGGCCCTCTACGACGCCCCGTTCGTCCTGATCGTCGAGAACAACCAGTACGCCTACTCGACACCACTCGACCAGCAGATGAAGACGCCGGACATCGCGGGCCGCATCGCCGGGTATGGCATCCCCGGACTGTCGGTGGATGGCAACGACGTCGAAGCCGTCCACGCCGTCACCGTCGAGGCCATCGACCGGGCGCGATCCGGACGTGGTCCGAGCGTGATCGAGGCGGTGACCATGCGGATGCTCGGTCACGCCATCCATGACGGCGCCGAGTATGTCCCGGCCGACCTGCTGGCAGCATGGGAGGAGCGGGACCCACTGCAGATTGCCCGCTTGCGTCTCCGCGACCGTGGCGTGGCGGAACCGGAGCTCAGCGCGTTCGACACCGAGGCGCGCCGGCAGGTCGAGGTGGCCATCGCCGCGGCCGAAGCGGCGCCCCTCCCCGACCCCTCCACCGTTGCGGACGGGGTGTACGCGTGAGCGACAACTTTGGGTTCAGCAGCGTCGAAGAGTCGGACGGCGCGGAGCTCACCTATCTGGAGGCGATCCGCGACGCCATCGTGGTGGCGATGGAGGCCGACCCCGACGTCCTCGTTCTCGGCGAAGACGTCGGTGGGAGCTTCGGAGGTGCCTTCAAGGTCACGAAAGGCCTTGCCGACCGATTCGGTGACCAGCGGGTTCTCAACACACCGATCGCCGAGTTGTCGTTCACCGGCATGGCGACAGGGATGGCCCTCCTCGGCCTGCGCCCGATCATCGAAATGCAGTTCGCCGACTTCATCAGCTCAGCGTTCGATTCGATCGTGCAGTTCGCCGCCACGACGCACTATCGCTGGGGCGGGACTGTGCCCTGGGTGATTCGCGCACCGTCGGATGGCGGCATCCGCTCAGGGCCGTATCACAGCCAGAACCCGGAAGCCTGGTTCGTGCACACCCCCGGATTGAAGGTGGTGGCTCCATCGAACCCGGCGGAAGCGAAGGGGCTGTTGCTCGCCTCCATCGAGGACGACAACCCGGTGGTCTACTTCGAAGCGAAGCCGCTCTACCGGTCCCTGCGCGCCGTCGTCCCGGACGGTCACTACACGGTGCCGATCGGCAAGGCCGCAGTGGCGCATCCTGGTGAGGACGTGACGGTGGTGACCTACGGCACCCAGGTGCACACGGCGCTCGCGGCAGCCGAACGACTCGCCACAGATGGCATCTCGGTGGAAGTCATCGATCTCCGGACGCTCAAGCCGCTCGACACCGAAGGAGTACTCGACTCGGTCGCCAAGACGGGGAAGGTGCTCGTCGTGCATGCCGCCAACCGGATGGCGGGCGTCGGGGCCGAGGTGGCAGCGCTCATCGCGGAGGAAGCGTTCGAATGGCTCGACGCCCCGGTACGGCGAATCGGTGGGCTCGACACGCCCGTGCCGTTCAGCCCGCCGCTCGAAGATGCCTACCGCCCGAACGCCGACTCGATCGAAGACGCCCTCCGCAAGCTCGTCGCCTACTGATCGATCAGGAAGGTGCGGAGGTGAGCGAACACGACCGAGAGGTTGTCGATCGCCACCGACTCGGCCAATTGATGCGCGTACGCCACCTCTCCGGGACCGTAGTTGACCGCGGGAATGCCATATTCGGCCAGTCGCGCCACGTCGGTCCAGCCCTGTTTGGGAGCCATGTCGGCTCCGGTCACGGCGGCGAGGCGATCGAGATGGGGATTCCCCTCCGGAACGGGCGCCGCGGGTGCCCGGTCGACGAACTCGAGCCTGTCGGCTTCGGCGGCGAAGGCACGAAATCGCGCTTCGGCATCGTCGAGCGAGAGTGTCGGGGGAAAGCGATAGCTGACGTTGAACGTGAAGGACGACGGTACGACGTTCCGGGCGATTCCGCCCTCGGCGAGCGTGACGGTCATGACTTCGAGGAACTCGAGTCCGGCTTGGTTGACCGGATGCGGCTCGCGTTCGGCGAACTTCGAGAGCAGCGGCGCGGCCTTGGTGATGGCGTTCTCGCCAAGCCACGGGCGCGCCGAGTGCGCCGACTTCCCGTGAAAGGTCACGCGGATGTTCATCGCGCCGTTGCAGCCGAGTTCGAGCCGGAGATCGGTCGGTTCGAGCACGATGCCGAATTCTGCGCCCGAAAGCCAGGGTTCCGCTTCCAGAATGGTGCGGAGCTGGTTTTCTTCGACCGGGCCTTCCTCGCGGTCGTAGAAGACGCCGACGACATCGAACGGCCCGTCGAGGACCGCGTCGTCCTCGAGGAGGTGCAGCATCACGGCCACCCCTGCCTTCATGTCGGAGGCGCCGAGTCCGTGCAGGCGGCCGTCTTCCACATAGGCCGGCGGCTGACCCTGCTGCGGGACCGTATCGATGTGTCCGACCAGGAGCAGCAGCGGCTTGCCGCCCCGCCGGCCCGCCACCAGTCCATTGCCGATCCGAGTCATCTCGTCGTGCCGGTACGTGGCAGACAAGCGGCCGTGGATCTCGGAACAGATCAGTTCCTCATCGCCGATGACCGAGGGGATGTCGACGAGCCAGCGGAGGGTCTCGGTCAGGTCGACGCTCATACGCTGACGTCGAAGGTGCGCAGCGCTTCGTTGAGGCTGACCTTCTCGTCGGTCTCCGCCGATCGATAGCCGATGATGTAGGCGCACTGGAGATACGCCTTACCGCCGGGAAACTCCCGCTCCCGCGTACCTTGTACGACGATGGCCCGTGCCGGGACCTCGCCCCGATACTCGGTGCGCTCAGCGCGCGTCATGTCGTAGATCGGGATGGAAGCGGTCAGCGTCGTGTTGGCCCCGAGGATGGCTCCCTCTCCGATCAGGGCCCCTTCGGTGATGATGCAGCGTGAGCCGATGAAGGCGTTGTCTTCGACGATCACCGGCCGGGCGTTGGGCGGTTCGAGCACCCCCCCGATCCCGACGCCGCCCGCCAGGTGGACGTTCCGGCCGATCTGGGCACACGAGCCCACCGTGGCCCACGTGTCCACCATGGAACCGGCCCCGACTCGGGCGCCGATGTTGACGTACCCGGGCATCACGACCACTCCCGGCTCACAGAACGCTCCGTAGCGCACCGTGCCCGGTGGCACGACCCTCACGCCTTGCGAGGCGAGGTCCGTCTTCGTGGGGATCTTGTCGTGGTACACGAAGGGGCCGGCTTGCATCGGCACGAGCTCCGTCATGCGGAAGTAGAGCAAGATGGCTTCTTTGACCCAGTCGTTGACGATCCAGCCCTCGTCGGTCGGCTCGGCGACCCGCAGTTCACCCTTGTCGAGCATGTCGATGGTTCGCTCCACGGCGTGCCGGGCATCGGCCAGGAGGTCGAGATCCGCATACGCCGCTTCGATCAGTTCTCGGTCAGACACCGTTCCAGCACCTCCACGGCTGCATTGCATTCATCGATCGTCGGTACGAGTGCCAATCGTAGGTACCCCTCACCGCCCGGACCGAACGCCGATCCCGCCGAGACGACCACATGGGCGTCGAGGAGTCGATCGGCCAGGGCTCGGTCGTCGCCGACCCGTACCCACAGATACAGCCCCGCCTCCGACGCCACACTGTCATAGCCCGCTGCGGCGAACGCCCGGCGCAGGATCGCCCGTTTCTGGGCGAAGATCGATCGCCTCGGTGCAACATGGTCGTCGTCGGCCCAGGCGGCGGCCGCGGCGGCCTGGACGAACTCGGGCGATGCGGTCCCGGTCGACGATCTGAGCACCTTGAGGGCGGCGATGGCGTCGGCGTCGCCCACGATGGCGGCGGCCCGATAGCCCGTCATGCCCGAGCGCTTCGACAGGCTCAAGAACGACAAGACACCGGAGAGCCGGTCGTCGGCGACCTGCAGGGTGGATGGGGGTGGCTCGCCTTCGTACAGGTCGACGTAGCACTCGTCGGCGCACAGGAGCGTGTCCGAAGCCCCGGCCCGCTGCACGAACCGCTCCAATTCGGCACGCCCGATGACCGCTCCGGTCGGGTTGTGGGGAGTGTTGAGCCACACGACGGAGGCGCGCTCCCACACCTCGTTCGGGATCATGTCCGCCCGAAACACGAAGTCGTCAGCGAGACGGACGGTGTGCATGGCGGCCCCGGCGAGTCGGGCGCCGCGCTCGTAGATCGGATACCCGGGCGTGGCATGCACGACGACCGGATCGACGGCGCGATCCACGAAGGCGAGCGGCGCCGAGAAGATGGCCTCTTTGGATCCGGCCGTGGGAATCACCTGCGTGTCCGGATCCACGCGGACACCGAAACGGCGCTCTACGTAGTCGGCGATCGCCTGGCGGGTCTCCGGAAGGCCGGCCGTCGTGGGGTATTGCGAGATGTCGGGGACCGCGCCCCGCAGGGCGACTTTCACGAACTCCGGGGTGGGTTCGCGGGGGTCGCCGATCGAGAAATCGAGGAGCGGAACTCCGGCGGAGCGCAGCGCGCGAGCCTTGTCCTGGAGTGCGGCCATCGGGTAGGCGCCGAGGGCCTCGAGCGTCGGATTGATACGCATCGACGTCACGGTAGCCGCGGCCGGTGGGCGTACTTCACGACGGCCGTAGAATCGCCGGGTGTCGCCATCGCAGTACCGGTACATCTACGCGGGCCTCGGGTTTGCTCTCATCGCCGTCATCGCCTTCGGGTGGGCGTTCGGCCGTTCAGACGGATCGGGGCCGTCACGTCCGGACGTCATCGAAGGGCTCTCGCCGCTGCCGGGCGATCAGGTTCCCCGCCAGACACCCCTCGAGGTCGATGTGCCCGTCGGCTACGAGTTGGAGATGTGGATCGACTTCCGGGGCTCCGGCGGAGCGGAGGCGAACTGGGTCAAGATCCCGGCGTCGGAGATCGTGCACGTTCCCGAGACCGGCGTGTACTCCTGGCGACCCGGTCTCAACCGCCTGCTCGAGTCCTGGATACCGGGCGAACAGCGGGTGCGCCTGATTTGGAACACGACGACCGGCATCCCCGATCCGGGCCGGTACGAGTTCTCGTTCCGCGTCCACTGACCTAGAGGGCGGCGCGTCCTCGCTCGAGCAGATCGGCGAGACCGGCATCATCGAGGACCGGCACGCCAAGCGATTCGGCCTTGGCGAGTTTCGACCCGGCGGCCTCACCGGCGATGAGGGCGGTCGTCTTGTTCGACACCGAACCCGTCACGCGGGCGCCACGAGCCTCGAGAGCCGACTTCGCCTCGTCCCGTGTGAGGTCGGCGAGCGTTCCCGTGATGACGAACGTCAACCCGGCCAGCTCGTCCGAGACCGCCTCGTCCGGAGCTGCGTCCTCCAGCGAGACCCCGCCGGCGCGGAATCGCTCGATGAGCTGTCGGTTCTCGTCTTCTTGGGCCCAGTTGACCCACGCTTCGGCGATCGTCGACCCGATGCCAGGTAGATCGGTCAGGGCTTCGACGTCGGCGTCGAGCAGTCGGTCGATCGACGCGAACGACCGGGCGAACTCCTTGGCGGCCGCGGGTCCGACGTGGCGGATCCCGAGCGCCGTGATGAGGCGCGCCAGGGGCCGGTGGCGAGCGGCTTCGATCCCCGCCATGAGATTGGCGATCGACGTTTCGCCCCAGCCTTCGAACCCGGCCAGTTGCTC
Source organism: Acidimicrobiia bacterium (assembly GCA_041628225.1). Taxonomy (GTDB): domain Bacteria; phylum Actinomycetota; class Acidimicrobiia; order Spongiisociales; family JAENVV01; genus JBFKPQ01. The sequence goes on from JBFKPQ010000045.1 coordinate 12,417, forward strand.
GCCTCTGAGATGGAAGATGTCGGCAGGGCCGGAGATGAGGTTCTCATCGATGAGAAGCTGGATCGTCTTGTAGCCGAGCCCCTCGATGTCCATCGCTCCCCTCCCGGCGAAGAACGCCAGCCACTCGCGCAGCCGGCTCGGACACTCCAGACCGCCGGTGCAGCGAGCGACCGCCTCACCTTCCGGCCGGACGATCGGATGCCCACAGAACGGACAGTCGGCGGGCATGGACCAGACGCGTTCCGTGCCGTCGCGGACGGATGCTACGGGGCCGACCACTTCCGGTATCACGTCGCCGGCCCGCCGCACGACGACCGTGTCACCGATGCGAACGTCCTTGGCGTGCACCTGCTCTTCGTTGTGGAGCGTGGCCATCCCGACATTGGCTCCTCCGACGAAGACCGGTTCCAGGACTGCGAACGGGGTGGCGGCACCGGTCCGGCCGACATTGATCTGGATGTCGCGCAGGATCGTCGTCTGCTCCTCGGGCGGAAACTTGAAGGCGATCGCCCAGCGAGGTGCACGAGCCGTGAATCCGAGCGCAGCCTGATCTGCCAGCGAGTCGACCTTGATCACGACACCGTCGGTCTGATAGGCGTGTTCGTGGCGGCGCCGTTCGGCATCGGCGACGTACCGCTTGACGTCGGCGAGGTCGGCGACCCGAACGTTCTCGGGGTTGACCTTGAAGCCCCACTCCGCCAGATGCGAGCCGACCTCGGCATGGGAGGCCATGTCGGGTCCGCCTTCCATGACCCCGAGCTGATACACCCAGATGGACAGTTCTCGCTCGGCGGTGACGCGCGGGTCCTTTTGGCGCACCGAGCCTGCCGCGGCGTTGCGCGGGTTGGTGAACAGGCGATCACCCGCGGCGGCCTGTCGCTCGTTGAGGGCGTCGAACGCCGCCGCCGGCATGTACACCTCGCCACGCACCTCGACGAGTGGTGGCGGCGAGCCGAACAACCGAAGCGGAACGGCTTCGACGGCGCGCAGATTGGCGGTGATGTCTTCCCCGACCGCGCCGTCACCGCGGGTTGCGCCGCGCGTGAAGACACCGTCCTCGTAGACCAGCGACACGGCCAAGCCGTCGATCTTCAGCTCGCAGACGTATCCGCCGGGAGCGCGTTCGAGGATACGTTCGAGACGGGCCTCCCAGGCGTCGAGGTCTGCTTCGGTCTCGGCGTTGTCGAGCGAGAACATCGGCTCGAGGTGCTGGACCGGCGCAAACAACTGAGAGACCGGGGCACCCACGCGCTGCGTGGGCGAATCGAGCGTCACCAACTCGGGGTGGTCTGCCTCGAGCGCTTCGAGCTTGCGGAACAAGGCGTCGTATTCGGCGTCCGATATCTCCGGATCGTCGAGGACGTAGTACCGGTGGGCGTGATGCCGGACCTCGGAACGCAGCGCTTCGAGTTCGGCGGCGACATCACCCATGACGAAACAGGCTAGGACACGCTGCCGCCGGCTGGCGCGTCAGACCGCGTGGCGACGCCGGAGTTCATCGAGCCACTCGGGAACGCCAAGGCTCAACTGGAGCTGGTCGCGATGTGGGGTGCTCTCGATGCCGAGCGCCTCGTCGAGCAGCGCGCGGATGACGCTCGCCGTCGAACGTTCTTGCTCGCGCGCCATCTCCAGGATCCGGTCGCGTTGCGTCTCGCTCAGGGCAACTCGCGTGTGCCACATCTCTGCCTCCTTCGGTGCCAACAGCATCAGTGTGTACCCCGGTTGTGACAGATTTCGACCGTCAGCGGATCACGCCCGACCCGAGCACCTCGTCACCGTCATAGAACGTGGCGGTCTGGCCCGACGCCACGGCATACTCGGGTCGGTCGAACCGCACGTCGAGACCGGCGTCGGATCTCGGCACCAGCGTCGCCGGGACCGCCACACCATGCGCGCGGTACTGCACTTCGACGGACCGGCGGTCGGCGTGGATCGGGTGGACCCACGAGACGTCGCCAACCTCGATGGCGGTGGTGGCGAGATCTTCTCGCCGCCCCAGCACCACCGTGGCCGTTTCTGGCCGCACGTCGGTGACGTAGCGAGGCTCACCGAGCGCGACGCCGAGCCCCCGGCGCTGCCCGACGGTGAAGTCGACGATGCCGTCGTGGCGTCCGACGACGGTCCCGTCGGCGTCGACGATCGGCCCCGGTACGTCGGCCGCGTCGGTCTGCGTGCGCAAGAAGGAGCGGTAGTCGCCCAGACCCACGAAGCAGATGTCCTGGCTGTCGGGTTTGGTGGCGGTGCGCAGGCCGAGCGCTTCGGCGTGAGCCCTGGTTTCGTCCTTGGTCTGTTCCCCAACCGGGAATCGGACGCGAGCGAGCTCATGCTGGCCCAGCATGCCGAGGACGTAGGACTGGTCTTTCGCGCCGTCGACACCACGCAGCAGCTGCCACCGTCCGCCGTCCAGGCGGGTCCGCGCGTAATGACCGGTCATGACGAGCTCACATCCGAACTCTGAGGCCTGTGTGAGCAGATGATCGAACTTGACCGTTCGATTGCACTCGATGCACGGATTCGGGGTTCGCCCATGGAGGTAGTCGTCCACGAAACGATCGACGACACCTCGCCGGAAGCGGTCGGTGTAGTTGAGGACGTAGTACGGGATGTCGAGTTGGGCGGCGACGCGCCGCGCATCCTCGGCATCGGACACCGTGCAACAGCCGGCGGTGGGCAGCGATCCGTCGGGACCTTCCCAGAGCTTCAGCGTGACCCCGATCACTTCATGGCCTTCGGCCACGGCCAGAGCCGCCGCAACCGAGGAGTCGACACCACCCGACATGGCGACCAGGACCTTCACGATGCCGCCTGCAGCACGAGGTCGGCGGCGCGCCTACCGTCTCCCGGCTCCGTGGTCCAGCCGAACGTGAATCGCAGCATCGTGCGAGCTTCTTCAGGCGTACGCCCCATCGCTCGGAGCACGTGCGACGACGTCACGGCGCCCGACTGGCATGCCGATCCAGCCGATGCGGCGACTCCGGCGGCATCGAGTTTCACCAGCATCGTCTCGTTGTGCGTGCCCGGCAGACTCACGTGAGCGTGTTGGGGCAGCCGAGGCTCGTCGATGGTGGGTACGCCACCCGCCGTAGCCAGGCGGTGCTCGAACTCCGCACGCTCGGTCGTCACGAGATGCCGGAACCGCTCCCGGTCCGAGGCGGCCAGCTCGGCGGCCGCCGCCATCCCGACCGCGCCCATCACGTTCGAGGTTCCCGAGCGTCGGCCGAGTTCTTGGCCACCCCCATGCACGACGGGCTCGAGTTGCACGCCCGTTCGCACGTACAAGATCCCCACGCCTTTCGGGCCGCCGAACTTGTGCGCGGCCAGCGACAGCAGATCGACGCCCCAGGCATCGACATCGACGTCCTCCGACGGAAAGGCTTGCACCGCGTCGCTGTGGACGAGCACACCAGGAAACCGCTCCTTCACGAGACGCGAGATCTCGGCGATCGGCTGCATGGCGCCCGTTTCGTTGTTGGCGGCCATCACCGACACGACGGCCACGTCACCGTCGACCGCGTCGACGACATCGCGCGCGGACACACGCCCGTAACGGTCGACCCCGACGGTCCGCACTTGACATCCGAGCCTGCGCACGAACGACGCCGTCTCCAGCACTGCCTCGTGTTCGACGGCGGTCGTCACGACGCCGCCCCGCCGGCCTCCGGCCAGCGCCGAGCCCTGTACGGCGAGATTGTCGGCTTCGGTGCCACCGCTCGTGAACACGATCTCGGCGGGACGTGCGCCCACGCAACGTGCCATCCGCTCCCGAGCCTCCTCCAGGGCGTTCTTGGCGCGACGTGACACGCCGTGGCTGCCGGAGGCGTTGCCGAACGCCTCGGCGACGAACGGCTGCATGGTGTCCCATACGCCGGGGCGCATCGGGGTGGTGGCAGCGTGGTCGAGATACAGCATGGAGCCCTCGGATTCTCCCACAGGACGA
>JBFKPQ010000046.1:0-16025 GCA_041628225.1 Acidimicrobiia bacterium
GCCGTCGGCTTCTTCGCGCCCGCCGCGCTGCTGTCGGCGATCTCTCCGGTCGTCGTCAAGATCCGTCTGGCGTCGCTCGACGACACGGGCACCGTCGTCGGGTCGTATTCGGCGGTGGGAACGGCTGGCGCCATCGCCGGGACGTTCGTCACGGGATTCGTGCTCCTGGCGGCCTTCCCCACCCGCCCAATCGTCACGGCGGTCGGTGGGCTCCTCGTCGCGGTGGGTCTGGTCATGTGGCGCCGGAGGTCCGACACCGCCGGCATCGCGTCCGTGATCGTGACCGCCGCTTTGGCTGGCCTGCTCCTGGCCGCCGACGGTCCCTGCGACGTGGAAACCACGTATCACTGTGCCGTGGTGACTGCCGACGCCAACCGTCCGACCGGTCGCGTGCTCGTGCTGGACGGCGTTCGCAACAGCTACGTCGATCTCGCCGAACCCACCCATCTCGAGTTCCGGTATGTCCAACTGATCGCCGATGTCATCGACACGGTGGCTCCTCCTGGCCCCGTGCGGGCCGTTTCGGTCGGCGGGGGAGCGCTCACGCTGCCGACATATCTCGCCGTCACGCGGCCCGGAACCACCAACGTGGCTCTGGAGATCGACCGACCGCTCATCGAACTGGTCGAAGCCGAGTTCGGCATCGACCGGTCGGTCATGGTCATCGCCGGCGACGCGCGCCTGTCGATGTCCGACCTTGCCGCCGATGGTGCCGACGTGGTGATCGGCGACGCGTTCAGCGGTCTCTCGGTGCCGTGGCACCTCACGACGGCCGAGTTCGTCGAAGACATCGACCGCGTCCTGGATGACGATGGCTTCTACGTCATGAACGTGATCGACCACGGCGAGCACCAGCTGGTCCGTGCCGTTGTCGCAACGTTGCAGGGCGCGTTCGAACATGTGGCGATGTTCGCGCCCGAGTCCTATGTGGCGGGGTCGGCCGGCGGCAACTTCGTGGTCGTGGCGTCTCACGGAGGAATCGACGTCCTCGCGATCGAGATGGCCATCGCGGAGCGCGACGGCATCGAGATCGGGCTAGCCGGCCCGCCACTCGCTGCCTTCGTCGACGGCGCTCGTCCGCTGACCGACGACTTCGCTCCGGCCGACCAACTGCTCGGAGCTCCCTGAAGCGGCTGTATGGACAGCCTGGGGTGATGGGCGCCGCCACCCCTAAGATGGCGCACCATGCATTACGACCTGACCACGCTGCCGAGCGGACTGCGTGTCATCACCGAAACGATGCCCGGTATCCGGTCGGTGGCGGTGGGCTGCTGGGTCGATACCGGCACTCGCGACGAACTCCCCAACGAGGCCGGATGCTCCCACTTCCTCGAGCACCTGCTCTTCAAAGGATCCGAGCGGATGTCGGCGCGGTACATCTCGGAGACGTTCGACGCCATGGGAGCCCAATCGAACGCTTTCACGTCGAAGGAGTACACCTGCTTTTGGGCACGTCTCGTCGACGACGACCTCGACGTAGGCCTCGGCCTCCTCGCCGAGATGCTGCAACGACCCGCGTTTCGCCCGTCCGAGATCGATTCCGAACGGCAGGTCGTGATCGAAGAGATCAACATGTCCGAAGACGATCCACAGGACGTCGTGTTCGAGGAGTTCACGAAGGCCGTCTTCGACGACCACCCCCTGGAGCGGCCCATCCTCGGAACCCGAGAGTCGATCTGGGGGATGACGCCCGACGACATCTCGGCGTACTGGAAGCGCCGGTACGGAGCCGGGTCGGTGGTGCTGGCCATCGCCGGATCCATCGAGCACGAAGAAGCCGTCGATCTGGCGCTCCGTCACTTCGGCGATTGGGACGGAGATCCCGTGCCCCACGAGCACGCCAACGTGAGCCTGCGGCCGCACGTTCGTTCCGTGCAGCGTGACACCGAACAGGCCAACATCCTCCTGGGTGGTGTCGGGCTGGGGCGCGACGACGACCGTCGCTACGCCTTCGACGTCATGAACCACATCCTCGGCGGCGGTATGTCGTCGCGGCTCTTCCAGTCGATCCGCGAAGAGCGCGGACTGGCCTACTCGATCTACAGCTTCTCGATGCCGTTCGCCGAAACGGGTGCGTGGGGCGTCTATGCGGGTACGGCTCCCGAACAGACGCACACGGTCATGCGCCTCGTGCAAGATGAACTCGACCGGATGGTCACCGACGGTGTCACCGATCTGGAACTCGACCGCGCGAAAGGCAACATGCGAGGCGGGATGGCGCTGGCGCTCGAAGACGCCAACAGTCGGATGGTGCGGCTCGGGCGCCGCGAGCTGACGGGCGGCGATCACCTGTCCGTCGACGAGCACCTGGCCAGGGTCGATGCCGTGACCACCCAGGACGTGCTCGAAGTGGGACGCGCCGTGCTCGCCGCCCCACGCGTCATCGGGTCGGTCGGACCGTTCGAAGCACATTCTCTCGAGGAGTACGTGGCATGAAACGCGTGGCGGTATCCGGAGCCGGCGGTCGCATGGGCCAGGTCGTGGCGGAGGCGATCGCCGCCGCCGACGATCTGCTGCTCGGGCACCTCTACGACCCCCACCATGCGGGGGCCGACGTCGCCGGCGCGGCGGTGTCGGACGATGCGGACCTCGTCGCCGATGCGGATGTCGTCGTCGAGTTCACCAACCCGGACGTCGTCATGGCGAATCTCGAGCGCTGGCGCGACATGGGCGTCCATGCCGTCGTCGGTACCTCCGGCTTCGACGACGAACGGATCGCCGCGGTCGCAGAGATCTGGAACGGTTCGGTGTCGAACTGTCTCATCGTTCCGAACTTCGCGATCGGCGCGGTGCTCATGATGCATTTCTCCGGTTTGGCCGCCCCGCATTTCGAAGCGGCCGAGGTGATCGAACTCCACCACGATCGCAAGGCGGATGCTCCGTCCGGTACGGCACTCGCTACTGCCCGACTGATCGCCGACCAGCGGCGGCCGCACCGCTCGGTGGAGAGCGCCGAGCTCGTCGGCGGCGCGCTGGGAGCCGACGTCGACGGCGTCCGCGTTCATGCGGTTCGTCTTCCCGGACTCATCGCCAATCAGGAGGTCGTGTTCGGAACGACGGGCCAGACGCTGACGATCCGCCACGACACGACCGACCGGACGGCGTTCGTCCCCGGCGTCTTGGTGGCGGTGCGCGGCGTCGCCGATCTGCCGGCTCGGGTCACGGTCGGACTCGACTCGTTGCTCGGCCTCTAGAACGAGGCGACTGGCTCCACGAGCAGGCTCATCGCCCAGCCGTACGCCAAGGCGACAGCGATCACGACCACGAGGGACCCGACCCTCCGCCGGCCGCGTCGTGCCACCAGCCAACCGACCACGATCCACACCATGGCGTCCACCGGCCAAGCGATGACGAATTCTCCGCCGAGTACGGCGAACACCGCCGATACCGGCAACCCGGCGAACGCCAACGCCAACGACGTGGTGGCGATACCGAGCGCGGTGAAGGCGGCGGCCACGACGAACAGCACTCCGACGGCTGCAAGCGCCGACCCGCACCCGACGCCGGGTTCGGGCTGTTCGCTCAGAATCCGGTGCCGAGGTTTGCGACGCCGCCCAACGCGAACAGGCCGATCATGAACACGAAACCGATGATGATCCACACCGCCTGAATCGTGAAGTAGGTGTTCAGCTTCTTGGCGGCGTTCGTCAGGTCGTGTTCCGAGCCAGACGAGCGGGCCGACTCGAGCGCCGAGTTGGCCTGGAACAGCAGGACGGCGCTCCAGATGATCGCCCAGGTGAAGATGATGGTGATGATGCCGATCGATGCGATGAGGCCTCCGAGTCCGGTCGCCACGGCCACCACCAGCAGCCAAACCGGCTTCGGCATGGCTTCGGCGATGCGTTTGATCGACCCGGCGTCACTCGAGGTGGCCCCGTACGCCGAGGCGGCGGAAGCGGGAGTGCCGAACGTGGCGGCCGCCACGTCCGAAGGTTGCGTCCACGCCGGAGCGGGAGCCGTTTCGGCGCCCGAATCGGCGGGCGTCAGGTCGGTAGCACCCGTGTCTGAGGTCATGTCTGCGACCGCGGTCGACGCGGCGCCGCCGGCAAACAGGGCGTCTCCGCCGACCTTCTGCCAGTCGGCCATTCCGCTGGTCCAGTAGTACTCGGCTGGTCCCACTTGACCGCTCGAGACGAGATCTTGGAGTTCGGCGACCTCGACCGGTCCGTGCCGTTCTCCGTTCTTGGTGTAGTAGTACTGCGCCATGTGACGACTCCCCTGAGATGACCGTTCCAGACTAAGGGATCGGTCGGGTGGTTCCGAGGTTTCCGGTCACAGCCTCCGCTGGAGTTCTTCGACGAACGCCCGCATGGAGCCGTCGGCCGAGAGCGGCGCCACGATGGCCAGTTCGGGGGCCAGCAGGATGAAGGCGTGGGCGCCGACGACCTCGACGTCAGAGATGGCGGTGTATCGCGTCGTCGACTCGCCGGCATGCGTGCTTCGGTAGAGACCGTCCGCCCGCAGTTCCATGCGCTGGTCACCCAGACTCGGACCGGCCGACCGGGCGACCGAGGCTCGGAGCTGCTGCTCCACCGACCGGTCGAAGAGCCGCGGGAACAGCACCAACCCGAGGACCACTCCGAGGGCCAACCCGGCCACCGCCGCCCACCCCGACCAGAACACGACGAAGGTGAGCAGCGTCACGAGCGCGACCACCAGCCAGGGCAGCGACCGTCGCTGCTTGCGGAACTGCTCCCGCTGGAAGGTGGCGTGGCGCATCCACGCCATGACATCGTCTTCGGTGACGTAGAAGTCGACCGACGTCATGGACCGGTGATGGTGATCGCCACGATGCTCACGTCGTCGACGGGACGTTCTCCTTGCAGCTGCTTCGCAGCGATGGCATCGACTGTTTCCATGCCATCGACCACCTCACCGAAGATCGAGTATGCGTACGGCAGACCGCTGTCGGCGTGCATGATGAAGAACTGCGAACCGTTCGTGTCGGGCCCCGAGTTCGCCATGGCGACGATGCCGCGGGCATACGGCTGCGGTGCATCGAGTTCGTCTGCGAACCGGTATCCGGGTCCGCCGCGCCCGGTGCCGGTCGGGTCGCCGCCCTGGATCACGAATCCGGGGACCACCCGATGGAAGATCACGCCGTTGTAGAACCCCTGCCGGGCCAAGAACACGAAGTTGTTCACGGTTTCCGGAGCCGTGTCCTCGAACAGGTCGACGACGATCCGACCCTCGGTGGTCACGATCTCGGCGAGATAGTCCGCCGCCGGGTCGAGTGCCATAGGGGGTGGGGCGTCGAACTCCATCGGCTCGACGGGAGGAGGCGGCACCTCGATCACCCGACCCGTCTCTCCTTGCGGCGAGCTACTTCCACCGCCGCAGGCGGACAGCATGACGAGCAGTGCGATACCCGTCGTGCGGAGCCTCATGATTCGGTGATGGTCACCGACTCGATCACGCAATCCTCACGGGGCCGGTCGCTGGGCCCGGTCGAGACGACTGCGATCGCATCGACGACGTCCATGCCATCTGTCACCTGTCCGAAGATGGTGTAGGAGTGGGGGAGTCCGTAGTCGGCGTGCATGATGAAGAACTGTGAGCCGTTCGTGTTGGGGCCGGCGTTGGCCATCGCCACCGTCCCTCGGGAGTAGGTCCCCGAGCCTTCGATCTCGTCGCGGAACCGATAACCAGGGCCGCCGCGACCCGTTCCGGTGGGGTCTCCGCCTTGGATCATGAAACCGGAGATGACGCGGTGAAAGATCACGCCGTCATAGAACCCGTCCCGTGCCAGGAACACGAAGTTGTTGACGGTGAGCGGAGAACGCTCGGCGTCGAGGTCGATCGTGATCTCGCCCTTGTTGGTCGCCAGCGTGGCGGTGTAGGACTTGTCGAGGTCGATCGTCAGGTCGGGCGCGGCCGCATACTGCTTGGTCATGGGAAACCTTTCGGAGGATCGTCCGCAGCACCCTAGCGCCGGGCTCGAGATTGCCACGCTCGGCCGAGCCCGACCGCATAGCCTGCGGTGATGCAGACGATGTGGCAGCGGGCGCTCGCGGTGGCCGACCAGACGCCTGAGTCGCGCAACCGCCTCATCGACTTCCTCAGGGTGTTCTCGATCGTGATCGTCGTCTTCGGACATTGGCTGGCGGCGGTTCCGTTCGTCGAAGACGGGGTCCTCCAGCTCACCCACGTCCTCGAGCTGTCCCGTCCCATGCATTTCATCACGTGGGCTCTGCAGATCATGCCGATCTTCTTCATGGTCGGCGGCTACTCGAACGGGAAGTCGCTCACCGCGGCGCGGCGGGACGGGACTCGAAGACGCGAGTGGCTGGCGTCCCGGTATCACCGACTCATGACGCCGATCCTGCCCTTCCTCGTCGTCTGGTCGATCCTCGTGGTGGTGCTCGGGTATTTCGTCGAACGCGGCCTGTTGCGGTTGGCTTCACAAGTCGCCGCGGTCCCGCTCTGGTTTCTCGCTGTCTACCTGCTGGCCGTTGCGCTCGCTCCGTGGACCTTCGCGGCGTGGCGCCGGTGGCGCTGGGCGACGGTGCTCGCGCCGATCGGCCTCGCCGTCGTGTTCGACATGCTGCGACTCAACGAGGTCTGGACGGGCTACCTCGGTGTGTCGCATCCGGCATGGACCAACTACCTCTGGGTGTGGCTCACCGTGCATCAGCTCGGCTACTACTGGGCCGAGCGTGACACCGAGCTGCCACCGCGGTGGGGACTTCCGATCGTCGTCGGCGGGCTCGCCGGGCTGGTCGGCTTGACCGTGTTCGGTCCGTACCCGGTTGCCTTGATCGGCGTCGACTCGGAGGCCTTCTCGAACACCACACCGCCCACCATCGTGCTGTTCGCACAGACCTGCGTGCAGATCGGGCTGATCACCCTCCTGGCGCCCCGAGTGAAGCGATGGCTCGCGCATCGCAAGGTGTGGGCGGCGATCGTGCTCGTCTCCGGCATGATCATGTCGCTGTACGTATGGCATCTCACCGCCATGGTGTTGGCGATCGGCGTGGGATCGGCCCTCGGCAATCTCGGTTTTTCCATCGACCCGCTGACTCCCACCTGGTGGTGGACTCGTCCGGTGTGGTTCGCCGTCAACATCGCCTTCCTCGTCCCGCTCGTGTTGGCGTTCGCCGGGTTCGAGCGGCGCGCCCAGACCGGGGAGCGAGCGCCACGGCCGCTCGCTCTGGGGATCGGCATCGTGGTGTCGGCGCTCGGTCTTGGTGGTGCGGCCGCATTCGGTACGGCTCAGATCGCCGAATTCCCGCTGCGATGGTGGGTGCCGCTGGCCGTCATCGTGGGAACGTTCTTGGCAGGTATGAGCACGCTCGTACCGAGACGATGAACGAGCGGACCCGAACGGTCGGCCTCGTCGTGGCGATCGGCCTGCTCGTCGCCGTCGTGGGCTTCGGCGTGGTCTCCGCGTTCGGCGGGTTCGGTTGAGGTCAGTCGAACGCGAGGACGCCTTCGGCCACGAGGTGTTCGCCCACGAACAGTCGGCACACCTGCCCCTCTGACGGAGTGATGTCGGTCACGGTCAAGTGCGTCGTGTCGAGATCCGTGCGCACCGCCCCGGCCGGTCCACGCAGCACGAGTACGTCTTCGATGAACACACGCAATGTCTCTCCGGGCGGGCAGATCTCGTGGTCGATCTCGAGTTCGGCCTTGAGCGAGTAGTCCTCTTCTTTGCGCAGCCACCGAGACAGTTCGATCTCGAACTCTGCGATGTGGGCTCCCGAGGTGGGCTCGCGCAGATCGGCCTCGAACTCCCAGTGTTTGGTGCTCCATTGACCGGTGGTGGCCATGACGACGACCAACGCCGCGAACAGCCCGAAGAAGATCCAAGCGGCGGAGACGTCCACGTCTAGAACAGGGCGTTTGCCAGGCGGCGCCGGGCCGGCCCGACCAGTGGGTGGTCTGGGCCCAGGAGGTCGAACATGTCGACCAGGGCGGCTCTGCACGGCTCGGCGTCGTCGCCGCGCCCCGCCACCGCCTCCAACAAGAGGTCGAACGCTTCGTCGTAGGCGCCCCGGCCCGCCAGGGCCCTGGCGTAGGCGATCCGTGCATCGGCGTTGTCGGGGTCGGCCGAGAAGGCTGCCGCCAGTTCGTCGGCCTGGCCGGCCGAGGACGCCAGCGCCACGATGTCGCGCAGCCGTTTTGCTTCGGGGTCGTCCGGACCGAGGGTCGCGAGCACCTCCGACGCCTGGTCCATGCGGTCTTGGTCGATGAAGAGCATGGCCAGAGCCTTGGCGGCGTCCGGTTCGGGTCGGTCCGTCAGGATGGCCCGCAGCAGCGTCTCGGCCTCGTCGGTACGTCCCCGATCGATGAGGTCCAGCGCAGCGTCGACTTCCGGATCGGTCGTCGGATCCACGAATTCGCCGATCCATTCGCGAAGCTGCGACTCGGGGATGGCGCCCGAAAACGAGGTGACCGGTTGCCCGTCGACGAACGCCACGACCGTGGGAATGCCCTGCACGCCCAGTTGCCCGGCGATCTGCGGGTTGGCGTCCACGTCGATCTTGGCCAACTCGAAGGCGCCGTCGTAGTCGGCGGTCACCTTCTCGAGCATCGGGCCCAAGGTCTTGCAGGGCCCACACCACTCGGCCCAGAAGTCCACGACCACGGGCACGGTCCTGCTGCGCTCGAGTACGGCGGTCGCGAACTCGGCGTCGGAGATGTCACGGACATGGGACGGGGGCATCGATCCTCCTCGAGCCTTCAGGGTACCGATCGAGCCGCGTTAGCGGTTCGAGTCGAGCGCCGATCCGGAGGTCTGGCCGGTCGGCGACCACAGAATGCAGCGAATCTCGCGGTCGCCGTCGTCCCAACCTTCCTCGGTCGGCTGGAGCCAATCGAACTCGTATTCGGAATCGCGGTAGGCCACGCCGACATAGGCACGGAACTCGTTGAGGCATTGGGAGACGGCATCGACTTCGATATCGAGGTATTCGGTCATCGGGGTTTCGTAGACCGCGTACACCTCGAGGTCGTGTGGCTCGGCGCAGTCGATGGTCTGGACGGTGGTGAACTCGTCGCCGTCCGGCTCGATGAGGCAGTCGCCGACCTCGAGATTGGCAGCGAACGTCGTGCTGCAGGACGTCACGGCGAGCACCACGACCGCCAAGGCGATGAATCTGTCCACGAGTCTCCCACGTCTCCGGTGCGGCAATCTACCCCGACCAGGGCCCCTAAGGCCACCTGAGCGGCCGGTACGGTGGGCTTCATGCGGACCTTCCGTGACCGGATCCACGCAGGTGACCAGCTCGGCCGGCTGCTCGGGCGGCGACCGGGAAGTCTCGTCGTGGGACTGCCGCGCGGTGGCGTGGTGGTCGCCGCCGGCGTCGCGGCGGCCGTCGATGGCGATCTGGACGTGCTCATGGTGCGCAAGCTCGGGTTTCCGCGGCGGCCCGAACTCGCCTTCGGGGCGATCGGTGAAGGTGGAAACATCGTGTACAACGAGGATCTCGCCGGACGGATCGCCGACACCGACCGGCAGTCGATCATCGAACGGGAGCGGGCGGAACTCGACCGCCGCGTGCGCGACTATCGCGACGGCGCACCCATGCCACCGTTTGCCGGACGCACTGTGATCCTCGTCGATGACGGACTGGCGACGGGAGCCACCGCTCGAGCGGCCGTCGCGGTGGCTCGCAACCGGGCACCCGATCGGCTGGTGCTCGCCCTACCGGTCGCCGCCGCCCAGGCCCGGTCGGATTTCGAACTACTGGTCGACGAATACGTCGTGGTCATGGAACCCGCCAATCTCATGGCGGTGGGCTACTGGTACGAAGACTTCGCTCAGGTCTCCGACGCCGAGGTTCGGAGACTGCTCGCCGCCCGCTGACCGTGGATGCCGAGCCAGGTGATCTATCCTCAAGAACAACACGCCGCCTCGAGGAGGCCATGATGGCGCCGTTCGGCGAAGTACTGACCGCCATGATCACACCGTTCACACCGGACGGTGACATCGATTTCGAACAAGTCCACCGACTCTCCAAGTACCTCGTGGCGAACGGGTCCGACGGGCTCGTGGTGTCGGGTACCACCGGCGAGTCGCCGACCCTGTCGTTCGACGAAAAGGTCGCGCTGTTCAAGGGCGTCTTCGACGCGGTCGGTGACAAAGCCGCCGTCGTGGCCGGGACGGGCTCGTACAACACCGCCGAGTCCGTCGAACTGACGGAGCGGGCTGCGGAGATCGGCGTGCACGGCGTCATGGCCGTCACGCCCTACTACTCCAAGCCCGACCAGCGCATGCTGATCGCCCACTTCGAGGCGATCGCCGACGCTTCCGACCTGCCGGTTCTGCTGTACAACGTTCCGGGGCGCACGAGCCGCCTCATCGAGATCCCCACCCTCGTCGAGCTCGCCAACCATCCCCGGATCGTGGCCGTCAAGGACGCGGTCGACAATGTCGTGTTCTCGAGCCGCAGCCGCGAGCAGCTTCCCGAGGATTTCGCCATCTATGCCGGTTCGGATCAGATGATCCTCCCCGTCATCGCGGTCGGCGGCGTCGGTGTCGTGTCGGTGGCCAGCCATCTGGTCGGCCAGCAGATCAAGCGGATGGTGTCGGCCGCTCGGGCCGGTGACCTGCACGAGGCGACCCGGCTCCACCGGGCGCTCATGCCGACGTTCGACGGCTGTTTCGCCGAGACCAATCCCGTGCCGGTCAAGGCCGCACTGCATGTGCTCTGGGAGCCGATGGGTCCGCCGCGTTTGCCGCTGCTTCCTGCCGCTCCTGCCATCACCGAATCCCTGGTGGATGCCGTGGGGAAGGCGCAGACCCTTTGACCGTCAAGATCACGTTTCTGGGAGGGCTTGGCGAGATCGGGCGCAACTGTGCGGCGCTGGAGCACGACGGCAAGATCGCGCTCATCGACTGTGGGCTGATGTTCCCCGAAGAGGACATGCTGGGGGTCGACCTCGTGTTCCCGAACTGGGATTGGCTGGTCGAGCGGGCCAAGGACGTCGAATGCGTCATCCTCACCCACGGCCACGAAGACCATGTCGGCGCGTTGGCGTATTTCCTGCGCGACATCAATGTGCCCGTCTATGGGACCGAACTCTCGGTCGAGCTGGCGCGCGGTCGGGTCGACGAGCTGGGGGTCGATGCCGAATTCATCGGTTGTCCCGACAACCGGTGGATCGAACACGGGCCCTTTGGATTCATGTTCGTGCCGGTGTCGCACTCCATCCCACAAGGCGCCGGCGTCGTGTTCGACACACCGGAGGGATTCGTCATCCATTCGGGCGATTTCAAACTCGATCCCACGCCGGTCGATGGGCGTCCCACCGACCTCCCGCAATTCGCCCACTTCGGCCTCGAGGGCGTTCGTCTGCTCATGTCCGACAGCACGAACGCCGAGATGCCCGGCTTCGTACCGTCCGAAGTGTCGCTGGCCGCCGAGATCGAGTCGATCGTGCACCGTGCCAAAGGACGTGTGGTGGCGGCGTGCTTCGCCTCGCACGTGCACCGTGTCCAGCAGATCGCCGACGCCGGAATCGCCGACAGCCGCAAGATCGCCTTTCTCGGACGGTCGATGCATCGAGTCACTGCGGTCGGCAAGGAACTCGGTGTCCTCAACATCCCCGACGATGCGGTCCTCGACATCACCGACCTCTTGGAACTGCCAGAACGCCAGCAGTTGCTCATCACCACCGGAAGCCAAGGCGAGCCGTTCGCGGCGCTGTCGCTCATGGCCTCCGGTCGCCACAAGTGGGTCAAGCTCGACAAGTCCGATACGGTGCTCATCTCGGCCACTCCGATTCCTGGCAACGAGACGGCGGTGTCGCGGGTGATCTCGAAGCTCAATCGGTCAGGCGCCCGCGTGTATCACGGGCGCAACGCCCACGTGCACGTGTCGGGCCACGCCGCCCAGGACGAGCTGAAGACGTTCCTCAACGTCATCCGGCCGCATTCGTTCGTGCCGGTGCACGGCGAGTACCGCCACCTGCGCGCACACGCCCAACTCGCCGAAGCGATGCGCGTGCCCGATGTGCACGTCCTCGAGGACGGCGATCGGATCGTTCTGGACGGCGACCAGACCAAGGTCGTTCCCCGTGCCGTCGATGCCTCGTACGTGTACTTCGACGGCTCCGAGGTCGGCGACATCAAGAACTCCGTGCTGCGCGCCAGGGGGCACCTCGCCGATGACGGCGTCGTCGTCGTCACGGTCGGCGTCCAACTGTCGGACTGCTCGGTGATCCTCGGTCCGGACGTCGACAGCCACGGTTTCGCCGACGATCCGGCCGCCATCCACGCCAAGGCCGCCGACGCGGTTCGCCAAGCGATCGAGGAGATCGATCCGTCGTCGAAGCCCGAGATGGGTCAGCTCCAGAAGGCCGTCCGACAGGCCACCCAGCGGGTCATCCGGTCGGAGACGAGCCGTAAGCCGGTGGTCATCCCGGTGGTGCTCGAAGTCTGATCCGTGGGTTTCGCGCGCTCCGCGCGCAGGTGCGCGCGGAGTGATTGGTACGGGCGCCGCGGACGTGTAAGGTTTCTCTCACATGCCATCGCGGACACCCACCCGCCGAGGGGCAAACGGACGGAAGCGGGTGTCCACAAAGAAGAGAACCGGCCACAAGCCGGCCCGCACCTCCACGCTGGCTTCGGTGCGAGACAGGTTGCGAGCCCGCCTCGGCGCCCAGACCGACGACGTCTGGGGCATCTTCCTCGTCGTGGTAGCGCTCCTCATCACCCTCGCCTTCATCGGTGAGGCCGGTCCGGCCGGGCGCGCCACGGTCTCGATGTTCAGTCTTCTCTTCGGGCTCTGGGCCTACCTCATTCCCGTCGCCCTCGCCGGCGTGGGCATCGCGTTGATCGTCGGCAAGCCCCGCACCGACTACGGCAAGCTCGGCATCGGCATCGCCGTGTCGTTCTTTGCGACCATGGCGTTGTTCCATCTCTTGACCGGGGCCGTCGAGTTGTACGAGAACCTCGATCTCGTCCGGCGGCGGGGCGGCGCCATCGGCTCGCTCACCTCGTTCCCGCTCAAGCGCCTGTTGGGCTTCTGGGGAGCGTTCGTGGTGCTGGCCGCCCTCACCGGCATGGGCGTACTGGTCACGACTCGGACCACCGTGCGTGAGCTGTTCATCGGCTTCGGTGAGATCGGTCGCCGGTTCCGGCGGTGGGCCGGCTCCGTCCAGTTGCGCCGCCCGGCCAAGCCCGCCATCGACCGGGGGCGGCACGTCGCCCGTCCGGCGCCCCGCGTGCAGCGTCCCCAGCCCAAGCCGCCCGCCAAGCCGGCGAAGGCCCGGCCCGAGCCGAAACCCAAGACGAAACCCAAACCCAAGCCGGTTCCCGTGCTGGCGAAGGACGGCTCGTACCAGTTGCCGCCGCTCGATCTCCTCGGCGTCGGTGCCGCCGAAGGTCAGAACCGGCGCGCGCTCGAAGACACGGCCGCGGATCTCGAAGAGGCGCTGCGACAGCACGGCGTGGACGCACGGTTGACGAAGATCGTTCCCGGCCCGACCGTCACCCGCTACGAGATCGAACTGGCGGCCGGCGTCAAGGTGTCCCGCATCACGAATCTGAGCCACGACATCGCCTATGCCCTGGCGACCCCCGACATCCGCCTGCTGGCACCGATCCCCGGCAAGAGCGCCATCGGGGTGGAGGTCCCCAACCGCCGCCGTCGGATCGTGACGCTCGGCGACATCCTCCGCACTCCCGAAGCGGCCGAGGAGGCGCACCCGCTCACGGTGGGGGTCGGCATGGACATCAACGGTTCGCCGATGCTCGTCAACCTGTCCGAACTCCCGCACGTGCTCATCGCCGGCGCCACCGGGGCCGGCAAGTCGTCGTGCATCAACTCGCTCGTGACGTCGCTGCTCGTCCGTACCCACCCGGATGACGTTCGCCTGATCATGGTCGATCCGAAGCGGGTGGAACTCGGCCAGTACAACGGCGTTCCCCACCTCCTGACGCGCGTCATCACCAATCCCAAGAAGGCCGCCGACGCCCTGAAGTGGGCGGTGGACGAGATGGACCGTCGCTACGACCTGCTGGCCGACGCCGGAGTCCGAGACATCACCGGCTACCGGGAGAAACTCGATGCGGGCGGGCTGGATCCCGAAGGCTTCGATCGTTTCCCGTATCTCGTGGTGCTCATCGACGAGTTGAACGATCTCATGATGGTGGCCGGCCGCGAAGTGGAGGCGTCCATCGTCCGCATCGCCCAGATGGCACGGGCGGTCGGCATCCACCTCGTCATCGCCACCCAGCGCCCCTCGGTCAACGTCATCACAGGAGTGATCAAGGCCAACGTTCCCTCGCGCATGGCGTTCTCGGTGGCCAGCCAAACCGACAGCCGCGTGATCATCGACACGATCGGTGCCGAGAAGCTCGTGGGGATGGGCGACATGCTGCTGGTCACCGCCAAGGAGCCGAAGCCGGAGCGCATCCAGGGTGCCTGGGTGTCCGAAAAGGAGATCCACGCCGTCGTCGACTGGGTCAAGGAACAGCGCGAGGCGAAATACCAGGACAAGGTCATCGAGGCGTCGGCTAAGGCCGCCAAGGAGGCCGCCGCCGAGGAGGACGATGAAGACGCCGAGCTCGTGCGACAGGCCATCGACCTGGTGGTTCGGTCGGGGCTCGGGTCCACGTCGATGCTGCAACGCAAACTCCGAATCGGGTTCGCCCGTGCGGGGCGGGTGATGGACATTCTCGAAACGCGCGGTGTCGTCGGCCCGAGCCAGGGTTCGAAGGCTCGCGACGTGCTCTGGACGATCGACGACCTGGAGGGCGTCGGCGCCGAGTGACGGCGGTCAGTTCTCGAGCATCGCTCGAACGTCCAACATGAACGTCACCAGATCCTCGATCTCCTGTTCGGTGAGATCCCCGGCGGGCATCTCACCGGCGCGAAACCCATCGAGCACGAAGGCGTCCGGTTCGACGAGCGACTCACGGAGGTAGGTCTCGGCGTCGAGGCCGGGGACGCGTCGATCGGCCGCTCGAGCCATCTCGAACAGCGAAGGACCGACCGTGCGGATGTCGCGGTCCATCACGTGGCAGCTGGCGCACGATGGCCAATCGCGGATCGGGTTCGCAAACAGGGCGGCGCCAGGGCCCTCCGGGAGCGCCACCGTGGTCGTGGTCGTCGCGGTGGTGGTGGGCGTCGGCGCAGGCGTGGACTGCGCCGACTCCGAGCACGCGACCGCCGCCACGAGGACCATGGCCAGCACCTGATGTCTCATGGCGCGAACGCTACCTGGGGCCGCTCAGGCGGGTGATCGACTCGGGATCGGTGTCGTCGGCGAGACGGGTAGCCTGTCGACGATGCTGCAGATTTTGACACCCGACGGCGAGCTGACCGGGGATGCGCCGTTCGATATCGAAATGACCCGGCGTCTGTACCGGGCGATGATCGAGGCCCGGACGTACGATCGAAAGTGCACCGCTCTCCAGAAGCAGGGTCGCCTGGCGACGTATGCGCCGTTGGAGGGCCAGGAGGGCGCCCAGGTGGGAGCGGCCGCCGCTCTCTATCAAGACGACTGGGTCGTCGGCACCTACCGAGACGCGGCGGCCATGTGGATGCAGGGCTACCCGTGGGAGCTGTTGATCCTCGGCCGCACTGGCGACGAGCGAGGCGGACGGCCGCCCGAGCACGTACCGGTGCTGCCCCCCTCGATCACGGTCGGAGCGCACATGATCCATGCCGTCGGGCTCGCCTGGGCGGCCAAGCTCCAGGGCGAGCCGCGGGTCGCCATGACGTTCTTCGGCGATGGGGCCACGTCGGAGGGCGATTTTCACGAGGCGATGAACTTCGCCGGTGTGTTCGGCACCGGCACGGTGTTCGTATGCCAGAACAACGGCTACGCCATCTCGATGAGCCGGGCCCGCCAGACCGCGTCCGAGACGATTGCCCAGAAGGCCGAGGCCTACGGCATGCCCGGTGTCCTCGTCGACGGCAACGACCTGTTCGCAGTGTTTTCGGTGGCGCGCGACGCCGTGACGCGTGCCCGCAATGGCGGCGGCCCCACCCTCATCGAGGCCGTCACCTACCGGATGGGTCCGCACACGACCAATGACGATCCCCGCCGGTATCGAAGCGAGTCGGAGGAGA
>JBFKPQ010000047.1:0-15956 GCA_041628225.1 Acidimicrobiia bacterium
CAGCGCATCGAGATCGGGGTTCGAGTAACCCGGCGTGTTGAGACCACCGAGAGCCGCGTCGGCGCTCGTCTCGAAGAAGTCCGCAACGTGGTCCGGGTACGGGGTCAGCGTCCAACCCAGGATGTACATGTCGAAGTCCGGTTGATCGGTGAAGATCCGGTCGACGATGACATTGAATCCCGTCGGTTCGGCCCGCAGCGGGTCGTAGCCCGGACCGGGTGCCAGCAGCGTCAGATCGCCGACCGGTGTTCCGTCGGGTCCGCGCAGTCCTTCGCCTTTCGGAATCACGTCCCGGTTGTCTTCGTCCCATCCCGGTTCGACGTCCCAGGTCCATCCGGCGTCAGACAGGACCGTGTGGCCTCCGCCGCCCGCTCCTGATGGTTCAGGTCTTCGCAGGGGCGCGGCACGTTCGGGTCGTACCAGAACGCGTTTCCTTCGGGGACCTGGCCCCAGGCGGGAATGGCGGCGCCCTGCAAGACGTCGTTCGCCATGAACGGTGATTTTTCTCCCGGGGCCCGCACAGGCGTCGGAGCGTTGGGTAGGTTCGGCAGGGAGAGCGTTCGTGGCCCAGGAGGAGGAGCTCCATGCACGTATCCATGTCGGTGAACGGTGCCGAAGTGCAGGCTGACGTCGAGCCACGCACCTTGCTCGTTCACTTCCTGCGCGAAGACCTCGCCCTCACGGGCACGCACGTCGGCTGCGAAACGTCCTATTGCGGGGCCTGTACCGTCCACGTCGACGGTGTCGCCGTGAAGTCCTGCACGATGCTGGCCGCCCAAGCCGACGGTGCCCAGGTGACGACCATCGAAGGGATGGCAGCCGATGGCGAGCTGCATCCCGTCCAAGAGGGGTTCTGGGAGCGGCACGGCCTGCAGTGTGGCTATTGCACACCCGGCATGATCATGTCGGCCGTTGCGCTCCTCGCCGAGAACCCAGATCCCTCGGAAGACGAGATACGGCATGGCATCGAAGGCAACCTCTGCCGGTGCACCGGCTATCACAACATCGTCCGGGCCATCGAGTACGCGGGCGCCAAGCTGCGCGGCGAAACCCCGCCGCCGGCCGAATGGGAGGCGACGACATGACTTCCACCACCAGCGTGCTCGGCGGTGTCGTGCGCAGGCGCGAAGACCCTGCACTCATCCACGGCCGGGCGAGATACGTCGATGACATCAAGCTGGCGAACATGGCGCACGCCGCGTTCGTGCGCAGCCCGTATCCGCACGCCAAAGTGACCGAGATCGACGCGACGGCGGCGCTCGCCATGGACGGCGTCTACGCCGTCTACACGGCAGCCGACGTTCAGCACCTCGGACCGTTGCTCGCACAGGTGGCGGTGGTGAGCCGTCCGTTGCTCGTCGAGACGGCCAAACACGTCGGTGACGCGGTGGCGATGATCGTCGCGGCCGACCGTTACACGGCCCAGGATGCCGCGGAAGCCGTTTTCGTCGACTACGACGTGCTTCCGTCCGTCACCGACATGGTGAAGGCGGCCACCGACGAGATCCTCGTGCACGACGGCATGGAGTCGAACACGATCATCACGTGGGAAGGTGGACCGTTTGGCGACGACGAAGGTATCGCCACTTCCAAGGCTGCCATCGCCGACGCCAAGGCTCGCGACGACACGGTGACCGTGTCGCTGACGATGAAGAACCAGCGGCTCATTCCCACCGCCATCGAGCCGCGCTCCGTGCTGGCGGACTGGAACGGGGGCTACGGCAGATTCGATCTCTACTCGAGCACGCAGATCCCGCACGCACTCGCCGGCGCGGTGGCGAAGACCTTCGGTCTGCCATACAACTCGGTGCGGTGCCTCGCCCAGGAGGTCGGCGGTGGGTTCGGCTGCAAGCTGAACATCTACAACGACGAGATCCTCGTCTGCTTTGCCAGCCAGAAGCTCGGTCGACCGGTCAAGTGGACCGAGACGCGCCGTGAAGCAGCCAACTCGACGATCCAAGGTCGTGGCTGGGTGGCGACGGCCACCATGGTCGGAACTCGCGACGGCGAGGTCTTGGGGTACGAGTTGACCGGCGTGTGCGACATGGGCGCCTATACCCAGAACTTCACGGCGGCCATCCCGTTCCTCGGGGTGTTCGTCGGGTCGGGTCAGTACAAGATGCCGACCTACATGAAGTTGGATTGCGTCGTCACCCACACCATGACGACCGATGCCTATCGCGGGGCGGGCCGGCCCGAGGCGATCTACTACCTCGAGCGGATCCTCGACGCCTTCGCGCGCGAAATCGACATGGACCCGGCCGACGTCCGGCGCAAGAACTACGTGCCTGCCGATCAGTTCCCCGGAGCCATGAGCCCGATCGGATTCGCCATGGACACCGGCGACTACGAGATGAATCTCGACGCCGCGCTGGCCAAAGCCGGGTACGACGACATGAAGGCGGAACGGGACGCGGCACGGGCAGAGGGGCGTCATGTCGGCGTCGGCCTCACGTCCTACGTCGAGGTGTGCGGCTTTGGTCCCTCGGCCCTCGTGGACCTCGGCTTCTCATGGTCCGAGTATGGGCTTCCCTCGGCGTTCAACGGCAACGGTGTGGTGCGTGTGCACCCGGATGGCACCGTCACGTGCGTCATTGGCACCGGCCCGTCGGGACAGGGTCACCAGACGACCTGGGCGCAGATCATCTCGCACCACCTGTCCATTCCGATCGAGAAGGTGCGGGTCATCCACGGCGACACACACGAGTCGCCCGTCGGTATCGGCAGTTTCGGCAGCCGCTCGGCGGCGGTCGACGGCTCGGCCACGTGGATGGCAGCCGATCGTGTGCGCGAGAAGGCAGCCACCCTGGCGGCTCACCTCCTGGAGGCGGCCGCCGAAGACATCCGGTTTGCCGAGGACGGCGCCCACGTGGCGGGATCTCCGTATCACAAGGTCGGCTGGTCGGACATCGCCACCCTCGCCTATCAGCCGCACCGGTTGCCGGAAGGCATCGAAGGCGGGTTGGAGGCCGCGGTGGTGTTCTCGCCGGCCAACGCCACCTGGCCGTTCGGGACGCACCTGGCGATGGTCGAAGTGGATGCCGACACCGGCGACGTGGAGATCCTGCGCTACTTCGGCATGGACGACTGCGGAAATGTGATCAACCCGATGATCGTCGACGGACAGGTCCACGGCGGGATCGCGCAAGGGGTGGGTCAAGCGTTGTTCGAGGAAGCGGTCTACGACGAAGACGGCAACCTCCTGACGGCATCGCTCATGGACTACTTGCTCCCGACCGCATCCGACCTTCCGTTGTTCGAGCTCGATCGGACCGTCACGCCCACGGACGTGAACCCGATGGGCGTGAAGGGCATCGGCGAGGCGGGCACCATCGGCTCGGCGCAAACCATCGTCAATGCCGTCGTCGACGCCCTGGCGCCACTAGGCGTGAAACACATCGAGATGCCGCTCCGACCCAAACGGGTCTGGCAGGCCATCCAAGACGCGAAGGGAGCATGAGCCATGTATCCGAGAGCCTTCGAGTACGTGGCGGCCGACAGCATCGAAGCGGCGGTGCAGGCGCTCGCGGGGAATCCGGGAGCCAAGGTCATGTCGGGCGGCATGAGCCTCATACCGATGATGAAGCTCCGTCTGCTCTCTCCGGAGACCGTCATCGACATCGGCCGGGTGCCCGGGCTCGACCGCATCGAAGACCGGGGCGATCACCTCGCCATCGGCGCCCTCGTTCGGCACGCCGCGGTCGCAGCCGACCCGTCCGTCGCGGAGCATGCCACCGCACTCGCTCAGGCAGCCGCCTGGACCGGCGACGTGCAGGTCCGCAACCGCGGCACACTGTGCGGAGCCCTGGCGCACGCCGACCTGGCTGCCGACTCGCCTGCGGCCGTCCTCGCCCTGGGCGGCACCTTGGTGGCACAAGGTCCGGGAGGCACCCGTGAGGTCGCCGCGGCCGATTTCTTCGTCGACACGCTCCAGTCGGCGTTGTCGGCCGACGAGATCCTCGTCGAGGTTCGCCTTCCCAAACGGGGCGGGGGATCGGCCTACGACAAACTCGGGCGACGAGGCGGCCACAGCGACTACGCCGTTGCCGGCGTGGCGGCCTGGGTGGCGATGGACGGTGACTCGGTGTCCGACTGCGCCGTGGCCATCACCGGTGTCGGCACCAAGCCGATGCTGGCGGCGGGCGTCATGGACGCTCTTCGCGGCCGGTCGGCCTCGGCAGCCTCCGACGCGGCAGTCCATGCCACCGAGGGTATGACGGTGCTCGAAGACCTGTACGGGTCCGAGGAGTACAAGGCCCACCTGGCGCGCGTGTACACGGCCCGCGCCATTCAGCAGGCGATCGACGCCGCGACGAACTGACCTCCGGCTGTGGAGGCGGAGTGGAGGATCCGAGCTCGGGTCCTCCACTCTTTTTGTCTTCGGCCGTCCATCTGAGAGCATGTGGACATGCGAGACCTGCAACCCGTACCCGAAGTAGGACCCGAAGAAGCCGTAGAACTCATCCAGTCCGGTGCCCTCCTCGTCGACATCCGGGAGTGGAAGGAGTGGGCCGAGGCCCGGATACCCGGCGCCATCTTCAAGCCCATGTCCGAGATCAACGATTGGTACCACGAGCTTCCCGAAGACCAGACGGTCATCCTGCAGTGCCGCACCGGCAACCGGTCGGGTGTCGCGGTCGGAGCACTCATCTCCCAGGCCGGCATGTCGAACGTCGTCAACCTCGCTGGCGGCATCGTGGCGTGGGCGGAGGCCGGCCAGACGGTCGACCGCACACCCGTCGACAGCTGACCGGCACTACGCTGCTCGTCGTGATTCCAGCTTCCGTCGACGAGGTCACCGCCGCCCTCACGGCCCAACGCTACGAGGCCGACCGGTCGTTGGCCGTCGCCATCCACCTGTCCCTCCAGATGGGCAAGCCGCTCTTCCTCGAAGGCGAAGCGGGTGTCGGCAAGACCGAGGTGGCGAAGGTCCTGGCGGCCATCGTCGGGGAAGAGCTCATCCGCCTGCAGTGCTACGAAGGGCTCGACGTGAGCCATGCCCTCTACGAGTGGGACTACGCCCGGCAGATGCTCGCCATTCGCCTGCTCGAGGCGACGGGGCGGGGAGCCTCGGCCGACGTGCAGGACATCATGAGCCGCGATTTCCTGGTGGCGCGCCCGCTCCTCCAGGCGGTCGAGGCAGCTCGCGGCGGCCGCCGCCCTGTCCTGCTCATCGATGAACTCGATCGCGCCGACGAGGAGTTCGAGGCCTACCTCCTGGAACTGCTGTCCGACTTCCAGGTCACGGTCCCGGAGCTGGGAACCATCGCGGCGGAGACCCGTCCGGTGGTGGTCCTGACGTCGAACCGGACCCGTGAGATCCACGACGCGCTCAAACGACGGTGCATCTATCACTGGATCGACTACCCCGACTTCGCCAGGGAAGTAGCCATCGTGCGACGCAAGGTGGACGGGATCTCCGAGAAGCTCGCCGGCGAACTGGCGGGTGCCATGGGCCGGCTGCGCTCGATGGACCTGTTCAAGCCGCCCGGCGTCGCCGAGACGCTGGATTGGGCCGAAGCGCTGGCGGTGCTCGGAGAAGATGCCCTGTCTCCCGCCGTGGCCGAGCAGACGGTCGGTGTGGTGCTCAAGTATCAAGATGACATCGAGCGGGTGGCGGCCGAAGGGTACGACCGCCTCGTGGCTGATTGACGTGCAACGTGTCCTGAGCGTGGCCATCGCCGCGGTGATGGTGGTGGCGATGTTCCCGGCATCGCCGGTGGTGGCGGACGTGCCCTTCGTTCCGGCCGTTCGGGTATGGCAGCCGGGTGGCCTGACCCCGGACACCCTGCAACGAATCGTCGATGTTGCCACCGATCGAAGTTGGCGTTGGGCCGTGCGCCACGCCGGAACCCTGCAGCTGACATCGGTGACCCGTGGGGAAGAGATCGTCCAAGCTGCGCCGAACGGATTCGTCTACCCGATGTCGTCGATGGCCGTCGACCCGGCGGCGGCTCGCGAGCCGCTCGGTTCGGTCATCGCCGATGCTCTGGCACTCGGAGAGGTGGTGATGGGAGAGACGTCGGCACGGCTGCGCGGGGCCCAGCCCGGCGACCACGTCACCTTTTTCGGGTGGGACGGGACGCTGCGCACCTTTCGCGTAGCGGCGATCGCACCCGACCAACTCGTCGGGTATGCGGAACTGGTGTTCGCTACCGAGGTGGCCGCGGGTTTCGGTTTCGACCGTCCCTCGTCCGTCGACGTGTGGGGCGATGCCCTGGTCGGCGAGATCGCGGACGCGCTCGAGCGGACGCTCCTCGACGTCCTCGTCGGCGTGGTCCGCCCCGATGACCCGGTCGATGTGGATGGCACGCTTCCGACGGCGCTGGTCAAACAGCGGTTCGGCGAATTCGCCTACCGGCCGACCGGCTCTGGCGACGCCATCCAGATCGAGTCGAGCTGGGTCGAAGCCAACATCGTCACCATCGACTGGCCGCTCTTCGGTCTGTTCCGATGTCACCGCGCCGTCCTCCCGTATCTCGAGGCGGCCCTCGAAGACGTCGTCGAGGAGGGCTTCGCCGGACAGATCAACCGCCAGGATTTCCAGGTGGCGGGTGGGTGCTACAACCCCCGGCTGATCCGGGGCGGCGACAAGGGCGGCGCGATCTCGCGCCACTCGTGGGGCATCGCCATCGACATCAATCCGTCCGCCAACCCCTACGGAGGCGTGGTCACGTTCGACCCGCGGTTCGCGGCGATTCTGCAGGAGTGGGGATTCGCCTGGGGCGGCGGCTGGCTGTTCACCGATGGTGGACACTTCGAGTGGAACCACCTGCCGTCCCACCTGTCCGACGTGTGAGCACCCAACACGGCGCTCTACCGTCGGCTAGGTTCGGGACAGGGTGATCGGTTGGACGCCACTCGGTCGATTGATCGGCACGCCACGTGGGCGTGAGCCTCCTTCTGCGGTCGTCACAGCATGACCGCGACCTCCACGAAGGAGCCCCATGTTCCCATTCTCCGATGCGAAGAGTGACACCTACCCGGTGCTGACCGTCTACCTGCGCAAGGGCCCATCGCTCGGCGCACAGCTGACCGATCTGCTCAAGCCCGTGAAGGAGCTCATCCCCGATCTCGGTCACGATGCCGCCATGTCGCTGCGTGCCGACGTCGAGCGGCTCGGCGGTCTCCGCGACCGGTTGGACGGCGAGCCGGCTCCGGCGGTTGGCATCTTCGCCTGTGACGGAGAAGGTTGGTTTCACCTCGAACGGCTACCCGTGCCGACAGACGATCAGGCCGTCGTCGGTCCTTATCCCTACCTGCGCCCTTGGAGAGCCGCCTCCGGACGTCCCAGGACGCTGGTAGCGGTCGTCGACAAGCGGCACTCGTGGATCTACGCCATCGACCAGACCGGCTCGGAGCTGATCGGTGAGCTGTCGGCAGAAGAGAACGTCAAAAAGAACTTCGGGGGATGGCAGGGATATGCCGAACGGAACGTGCGCGGCCATGCCGACGAACTGGCTCGTCGGCACTTCCAGAACACGGCTGCCGCCTTGGGTGACGTCCACAAAGCTGCTCCCGCGGTGTACCTGGCGGTCGGCGGTCACCGCAGCGACGTCGACGAGTTCGTGGCGGTACTGCATCCGTATCTGCAACATCTCCACGTCGGCACCTTCGCCGTCGACCCGCGGACCGCAACGGCATCCACGGTGGCGGCGGCCGTGGAACCCCTCGTCGACACCGAACGAGAGCGGGCGGAGCTCGCCACCGTCGACCATCTGCTCGACCTCGCCCACCAGGGGAACCGGGCCGTACTGGGGTTGGCCGACTCGATAGCCGCCGTGAACGTGCGCGCGGTGCGCGACCTCGTGGTGTCCGGGCCATACGCCAAGTCCGGGTCAGTGTGTGATGCTTGTGGGTGGCTTGCTCGCAACGGTGCGAGCTGCCTTGCCTGCGGTGCGGAGACTCGTGAGACGGCGGACATCGTCGCCGAACTCATCGAGGCGACGATCCGTGACGGAGGCAACGCCGTGCAACTGATGGTTGCCAGCCAACTCGATGCGCACGGCCTCGGCGCCGAGCTCCGGTTCCCGCTGCCGGCTTCGCTCACCTGAGCGTTAGGCTGCGGGCGCGTGAGCCCAGATTCGATCGACCGCGGGCTGTTCGTGATCTGGGAGAACGCCCGGGCCGTGGAGTCGCGCATCCTGGCCGACCTCGCCAGCCACTTCGCAATCGTGGGTAGGCACGAGGTCCGGTGGACGCCGTCCCGGGCCGACCGCAACTTCCACCGCTTCTATCGGGGCCAGGTCGATCCGCCCCTCGGCGAGAAGTTCAGGCGCCAAAAGGGAGCCGGACCCTTCCTCGTCGTCACCGTCCGGGACTCCTCGCCCGCCTACCAGCTCAGAAACGGAGTGGATGGACCGTCGATGGTCAATGCCCGGATGCTCGACGCCAAGCTCGAGTATCGCTCCTGGTGCCCAGGCCCGATGCAGGTGCACGCCACGTCATCGACCGGGGAGTACGCCCGCGATCTCTACTTGCTGTTGGGTGTTCCCGCCGATGCATACGACCGAGACGGTGCCCCTGAGGTGCTCGAGTCGGATATCACGGGCGATCAGGGCTGGGACGACTTCGAGTCCCTGTTCACCGCACTCAACGTCTCGCTGTCGTACGTGGTCCTCCGCAACTTCGAACACCTGCCGCACGACGACCGGGTCGGCCGCCACACCGGCGTCGATCTGTTGGTGCGCGACTACCGCGAGGCCGTACGAATCCTCGGTGGCGTGCCCGAGCTCGGATCGCTTCCCGCCGGCGGTGGCCGGTTCGATGTGATGGTGGGCGGACGGACCGTCCGGTTCGCGGTCTGGCCGGCCGGGGCGGGTTACCTGGACCCCCGCTGGGAGCAGCGGATCCTCCGTCGGCGGACGTGGCGGGGGGTCGTCCCGACGCCGAGCGACTCCGACTACCTCGACAGCCTCGCCTACCACGCGGTCGTTCAGAAGCGCATCCATCACGCCGACGAGTGGCCGCGTCTCAGCGAACTGGCAGAGCGGCTCGGTCGAGACGGTTGGGAAGATCTCGATCTGCCCAAAGCGCGCGCCAACGTGAACGCGTTCATGCGGACGGAGGGCTATCGGTTCACGGAACCGGACGATGTCGTGTCGGTCTATTTCAACCACGAACTCGCCGGAGCGTCGCACCCGGCCATGCGACGCAAGGTGAGCCACGCCAAGCGACTCGGGCGAACGTGGGCCCAGCGGATCCGGCGTCCTCTTCGCCTGCGGTGGGCGAGCGCCCGGCTGAAGCTGGCCGGCCTCGTCAAGCGGAGGGGTGACGGATGACGCTCACGCCGAACGTCGTGGCCTTTGCTCGTCATCTCCGGAGCGGCGGCTTGCCGGTGATCCCGTCGACCTCGGCCGACATGCTGGCGTCGCTCGATCACGTCGACCTCACCGAAGCCCCGGACGTGCGCAGCGCGCTGCGTGCCGTGACGACCGCGCGCCCCGAGCAGTGGCCGATCTTCGATCGGCTGTTCGATGAGTTCTTCCACGGCGTCGCGCCGCAGGCACCCTCCGATGTCGAAGATTCCCACCCTACGGATGCGTGGTCGGTTCGGCATCTGGGAGCTGCTGGAACGGCCGAACCAGACGAAGAGGTGGCCGACCAGGCCGGCGCCTCGGCATTCGAACGGCTCGGCCCCCGCGACTTCGGCGATCTCACCGACGACGAACTCGAAGAAGCGCGCCGGCTGGTGGCGGCCATGATGTGGTCGCCGTCGATCGTCCCGAGTCGCCGGTGGCGGCCCGCACGCACCGGCCTTCGCCCCGACATGCGCGCCACCTTTCGGCGCATGGTGGGCCCGGGCGGTGATCTGGTACCGCTGGCGATGGCGAGGCGCCGCCTGCGTAGGCGGCCGCTCGTCGTGATCGCGGACGTGTCGGGTTCGATGGAGGCCTACGCCGAGATGATGCTCACGTTCGCCCACGCCGCTCGCACCCGTTTGGGAAGGGTGGAGACGTTCACGTTCTCGACGCGGCTCACTCGCGTGACTTGGCAGTTGTCCCGGCGCGATCTGCGCAACGCCCTGGCGACGGTGGGGGAGGCGGTCGCGGACTGGTCGGGTGGCACCAAGATCGGCGAGGCGTTCGCCGCCTTCAACCGGGACTGGTCCCGACGCGTGTGTCGAGGCGGTCCCGTGGTGCTGATCGTGTCCGACGGATGGGACTGCGGTGACCCAGCCCTGCTCGACCGCGAGATGGCACGGCTGGCACGGTCGGTCAACCGGGTGATCTGGCTCAACCCGTTGGCGGGACGGGCGGGCTATGCGCCCGAGACCCGGGGCATGCGCGCGGTGCTTCCGCACGTCGACCACTTTCTGCCGGCGGCCAGTCTTTCCGATCTCGCCCAGGTGATCCGCCTTCTAGAGTCGACCCGAGAGGTGGCGTGATATGCGAGAAGAACTCGACATTCGTCGACGATGGATTTCGGAAGGCAAGGACGTGGCGGTCGCCACCGTCGTACGGGTGCAGGGTTCGGCACCGCGGCCCGAGGGATCGAAGTTCCTGGTGTCTTCCACCGGAGACATGGAGGGTTCGGTGTCGGGTGGATGCGTCGAAAACGACGTGTTCCTGCACGCTCAGGAGGTACTGGAGACCGGAGAGCCGAGGCTCGTGACCTACGGGATCGCCGACGAGGATGCGTTCGAGGTCGGTCTCGCCTGCGGTGGGACCATTCAGGTGTTCATCGAACGATGGTGACGGACGACGGGGTCACGGCAGCGGTCGCGTCATTGGTCGAGGGCGAGCGACTCGGCGCCCTGCTGACCGCGGTAGCCGGGACGGCGGTCGGATCGAAGGCGGTGCTCGACTACGAGACGGGTGTCGTCGCCGGAGGATTGCCGGTCTCGAACGATCTCCTGGCAGACGCCCGGCAGCTCATGGATCGGGAGCAGAACCGGGTGCTCGTCTACGACGACGACGAGATCTTCGTCGAAACCCTGGCTCCTCCTCCTCGGCTCTTGATCTTCGGTGCGGTGCACATCGCCCAGGCGTTGTGCGACCTCGCCACTCGTCTCGGGTTTCGGGTCGAGGTCTCGGACTCGCGCCCGGTCTTCGTGACCGAAGACCGGTTCCCGGCCGCCGTCGACCTCTTGGTCGGATGGCCGGATGAACTGGGTGATCGAATCACGATCGATCGGCGAACCTATGTCGTCCTCCTGTCGCACGATGCGCGGTTCGAAGGGCCGGTGCTTCCGATGGTCCTGGCGTCGGATGCGAAGTACATCGGTGCCATGGGTTCGAGGCGCACCCACCGCAATCGGGTCGAGCGACTCGCCGCCGACGGCTATCCCGACGAGGCGATCGCTCGAATCCACGGTCCCGTCGGCATCGACATCGGCGCCGAAACGCCGGAAGAGACGGCGGTTTCGATACTGGCGGAGATGATCCAGGTGCGGTATGGATCCGGCGACGGTCTGTCGCTCACGGGTCG
This sequence comes from Acidimicrobiia bacterium, assembly GCA_041628225.1. GTDB lineage: Bacteria > Actinomycetota > Acidimicrobiia > Spongiisociales > JAENVV01 > JBFKPQ01. The sequence continues at coordinate 11,431 of JBFKPQ010000047.1, forward strand.
GGAGGGCCGGATTCATCTGCATCGCACCGACGACGAAGGCGACATTTGACCTCCGCCTAGGATATCGCCATGCACATCGCCGCTCTCGTGCTCGCCGCCGGCGCTTCGTCCCGCCTCGGCCGCCCCAAGCAGCTCATCGATTGGGGCGGACGACCGCTGCTCGAAGTGGTCGTCGATCAGGTACGAAGCTGGCCCACCGATGAGGTCTGGGTCGTGCTCGGCGCTCACGCCGAGGAGATCCTGGCGCGGTGCGACTTCGGATCAGCCTCGGTCGTCATCAACGACGACTTCGACGAGGGTCTGGCGGCGTCGCTGCGAGTGGGACTCGACGCGCTCATGCGGCACTCGAAGGCGGACGGGGTACTCGTAGCCCTCGGTGATCAGCCACGCATCGCCCCAAAGGTCGTCGAGCAGCTCATCGACCGATACCGAAGCGTCGACACCGGTGCGGTCATCCCGAAGTACCGGTACACGTGGAGCAATCCTGTGATCGTCGATCGGTCGCTGTGGCCCAGGCTGATGAGCCTCGAGGGCGATGCCGGTGCCCAGCATCTGCTGAAAGCGCATCCCGAGTGGGTCGAGGAGGTCTGGCTCGAGACCCTGCCGCCGCGCGACGTCGACACCGAAACCGATGTAGAAGAACTGAGTCCGAGGAGCCACGCATGAAGATCACCCAAGAGTTCGCAGTCGGAAAGCCGGTCGACGTCGTGTGGGCCTTCTTCCAGGACATCCCGTCCGTGGCGCAGTGCCTCCCCGGAGCCGAACTCGTCGCCGATCACGGCGACGGAACGTACGAAGGCACCGTGGAGGCGAAGCTCGGCCCGATGACGGCGCTCTTCGAGGGTCGCGCCACCGTGGCGTCGGACGCCGCGACCAGGACAGGCCACATCGATGGGAAGGGCGCCGACAAGCGCGGTGGGAGCCGAGGCCAGGTGAAGGTCGTCTACCGGCTCGAAGCCGCCGAAGTCGGCACCCGCGTATCGGTGGACGCCAATGTGACCCTGTCGGGCGCCGCCGCCCAATTCGGACGCACCGGTCTCATCAAGGAGATGTCGAGCCGCCTGATCGGCGAGTTCGTTGAGTGTCTCGAGGCGAAACTCTCGGCTGCTACCGAGGCAGAGGCGGAGGCGGTCGTGGCTGCCGAGGTGCGCGGTATTTCGTTGTTCTTTTCGAGCCTCTGGAGCACGGTCGTCGGGTTCGTCCGGAAGCTCTTCAGGAAGTCCTGAAGCCGGGTGGCGCGCCGCGCTCGCCGGTCGGTAAGCTCGGCGAGCGCCGCAGGGAAAGGACGAACATGCCGTCGATCGACGCCATCGAGGGGATCGGCCCTCGATTCGCAACCAAGCTCCGCAAGGCGGGGATTCGGACGACCGAAGCCCTGTTGAAGAGAGCCGGCACGAGGGCAGGTAGGCGGGCGTTGGCCGGCGACAGCGGCTTGACCGAGAAACAGATTCTCGAATGGGTGAATCGCGCCGATCTCATGCGCTGCAAGGGGATCGGCTCGGAATACTCGGACCTTCTCGAAGCAGCGGGCGTCGACACGATCAAGGAACTGCGTCGCCGGAACGCCTCCTCGCTGACGGCCAAAATGGGTGAGCTGAACGACGACAAGCGGCTCGTTCGCCGTATGCCGACCGAGGCGATGGTCTCAGGGTGGATCGAGCACGCCAAGCAGCTGGAGCCGGCAGTCAAGTACTGACGAACAATGGGAGCGCTTGCGCGCTCCCATTGGTTCGCCTTGGAGGAGGACTCGACTACTTGCTGGCGGTCGTCTTGGCGGCGGGCTTCTTGGCAGCCGTCGACTTCGCAGCCGGCTTCTTGGCGGCCGGCTTGGCGGCGGGCTTCTTGGCAGCCGTCGTCCTCGCAGCCGTGGTCTTGGCGGCGGGCTTCTTGGCGGCCGTGGTCTTGGAGGCCGTGGTCTTGGAGGCCGTGGTCTTGGCGGCGGGCTTCTTGGCAGCCGTCGTCCTCGCAGCCGTGGTCTTGGCGGCGGGCTTCTTGGCAGCCGTCGTCTTCGCAGCCGGCTTCTTGGCGGCCGGCTTGGCGGCGACCTCGTCTTCCGGCAGGAAGTTGCTGCGCCACGACTCGACCATGTCCTCGAGCTGCGTCCGCAGCTTGCCGACCTGCTCCTGGAACTGGTCGACATCGACCCGTCCGGTGAGATCCTCGACCATCGAACGGTCCTGGAGCTTCTGGATGATCTGCTCGCCTTCGGCGGCCCAAGCCTCGAACTCGTCGCGGGCGTCCTTGGTGAGCTTCTCCCGCAGGTCGATCACCTTGGTGTTCACCTCGGCGAAGCGATCCGTGATCCGCTCGGAGACTTTCTTGCCCACGGCGAAGGGTGCGCCGACTGCTGCGTAGAGCGCCTTCTTGGCGTCATCGCGCATCTGTTTCATTTCGGTCATGATGCTCCTTTTGGTTGCTCGTCCTCGACCATCGTGCGGTAGAGATCGAGCAGCACTTGTTTCTGCCGGGGAGTCAGCTGCTCGTCGCCTTCGATGGCCTCACGGACCGAGGTCGGCACCGAGCTGTCGTCCAACAGCCCCGCTTGTACATAGAGCGATTCGGCCTGAATCGACAGCCCTCGCGCCAACGACTTGAGGATCTCGGCAGACGGCTTGCGAAGCCCTCGTTCGATCTGGCTCAGGTACGGGTTCGAGATCCCCGCCTTGTCGGCCAGCCGCCGGAGGGACATCTTCGACCGCTCCCGCTGTTGGCGGATGAATGCACCGATATGGGCTTCATCGCTCTGTTCACTCATCGTTTGCAGAATACAGCAAGTTGCTAACAATTGCAAGCGTTAGCTGCTGCAAGCGATCAGAAGAGGCCGGAGCGTTCGGCCAGCATCTGGTCGAGGGCTCCCTGCACGCGTCCCCGCACGGTCTCGGCCAGTTCGAGCACCGTCAGGCGGTCGACCCGGTCGCTCGGTTCTCCCACGTCGATGGGCTCGAGAAACCGGATGTACCATTTGATGGGAAGTGGGATGGGGTTCAACCACACGGCCATCTCTTCGACTCGCTGCTCCGGGAACACGAGGCGAACCAGCTGGGCCAGGCGCTTCGACGTGAAGAGCACGGGGTGCACTTCTTCGCCACCCACGATCGCCACCGGCACGATCGGGGCGCCGGTGCGCAGTGCCAGTTCCACGAACCCGCCGCGACCGAAGCGCTGGGTCTTGTACGCCTGATCCTGGCCCTTCTGGAAACCTGCCACTCCTTCGGGGAACACGCCGAGGAGATGACCCCGGCGGAGGATGTACAGGGCGTCTTGACGAGCTGCGTAGGCCGCTCCGGACTTGCGGTAGAGGTGCGAGACGAAGGGCAGCATGTTGAAGATCTCGGTTCCGATGAGGCGCACGCGTCGCCCTGGGTCGGCCTCGGTGGCGACGGCCAAGGCGAGCATGGCCCCGTCGTAGGGGAGTGCCGCGCCGGCGTGATTCGCCACCAGCAACCCCGGTCCTGACGTCGGGACGTGTTCGATGCCGGTGACTTCGACGCGGAAATAGTCCCGATAGAGAAACCCGCCGAGCAGTCTCAGCATGTCGGCCACGACGGGATCCATGCCGAGGGGGTCGGTGTCGTACGAGGCGAGGGCCAGCTGACGGAACAGTGCGGGCCAGGTGTCGAATCCGAGATGTCCCGCCACCGGGGCGGCCAGATCGAATACGTCGGATCCGCCGTGGAGCCGGCAACGGTCGCCGCCCGGCTCCGTGGCCAACCCGCAGGGGTGGCGACCGCTGAAGTGGCCGCACCGGCTGCCAGGGCTCTCGGGAGCGGGTGCAGGCTGCTCGGACTCTTCGCGGAGGTGATCGACCAGTGCCCTGACGAGATCCGCCTTGGTCGCCCGCGATCGTCCCGGCAGCTCGGCGGCCCGCGCCAGCGCGAGCAGCTCGGCCTTGGTGAGCCGTTCGAGGAGGGGGAACAGCCGGTCGCTCATCGGGCGAGCGCTTCCTCGACGGCGCGCCGTGTCGTGTGGCGCGGCTCGAATCCGAACACCGACGCCATGCGAGTCGTGTCGAGGTAACGGCCGTAGCGCAGCAGGTTGGCGGTGTGGCTCGCCAGTCGGGGGCCTCCCAATGATGCGATGAGTTGCCGGGCTCTCTTGAGCTGGGGAGCGGGCAAGGGCTGAGGTAGCCGCCGACCGATGCGGAGCATCCGGCTCAGATAGAGAACACCGTCACCGGCGAGATTGAAGGTGCCGGCCATCGGTGTGTGCGCTGCGTGGATGAAGGCGTCCACGGCGTCGTCTTCGTGCAACATCTGGAGGCGCGGATCGAACCCGAGGAGCGTCGGGACCACCCGCATGCGGAGGTACCGGCTGAGCGGGTTGGCGACCGTCGGTCCGAAGATCGGCGCGGGCCGCAGCACGGTGAATCGCACCTCGGGTAGTTCGTCGCGTATCTCGGACACGAATCGCTCGGTGTCACGGAGGTTGCGTTCGTACCGGGTGGCGCGACCGGCAATGCGGGTCGACTCGTCCAACACGGAGGCATGGCGGGGTCCGGTGGAATACACGGCTGCGTCCGACTTCAC
>JBFKPQ010000048.1:0-15732 GCA_041628225.1 Acidimicrobiia bacterium
GACCTGACGGTCGGCGCCGCATGGGGAGCCGGAGAGGGGATTTGAACCCCTGACCTGCTCATTACGAGTGAGCTGCTCTACCCCTGAGCTACTCCGGCGTAGGTCCGGCAGGATAGGAATCGGCGCGCACTTCGTCCAGCTAGGAGGGCGGTGGTATCGTCACCCGACCCCACGGTCGAGGCTGCATGGCGGATCAAGCCGACTTCGAGGACGACGCACTGCAATTCGCTCCGCAGCTGTACACCGCTGCGCTGCGCATGACCCGCAACCCGGCCGACGCCGAAGACGTCGTGCAGGAGACCTTCCTGAAGGCATATCGGGCGTATCACACGTTCGAGGCCGGCACGAACCTGAAGGCGTGGTTGTACCGGATCCTCACCAACACCTACATCAACCGGTATCGCAAGAAGATGCGGCGCCCGTCAGAGGTCGACCTCGGCGACGTCGAAGACCTGTACCTGTACCGGCGGATCGGGCCCGGCGAGACGGCCGAGGCCTCCCGAAGCGCCGAGGACGAGGTCCTCGACTCGTTTGTCGACGCCGACGTCAAGTCCGCCGTCGAGTCGTTGCCGGAGCACTTCCGGCTCCCCGTGCTCCTCGCCGACGTCGAGGGCTTCTCGTACAAGGAGATCGCCGAGATCATGGACGTGCCCATCGGAACGGTGATGAGTCGACTGCACCGGGGAAGAAAAGCACTACAGAAGGCGTTGTGGTCATTTGCGAGTGAACGAGGCCTAGCCGATCGGACCACCGACGATGTCTAAGCACGCCTGCGACGACGCCATTGCCCGCATCTATCCATATCTCGATGGCGAAGTGACCGTGTTGCGCCGGCTCCTCGTGCGCCGGCATCTCCGTCGGTGCCCTCCTTGTGACGGCGCCTTCGCTTTCGAACAGCGACTCAAGGTCGTCGTGCGAGAGCGCACCCGAGAAGAGGTCCCGCCCGAGATGCTCGACCGATTGCGCACGTATCTCGGCGAAGCCGGAGCGGTTGACTGACGCCCGCCTTCCATCCGGTAAGGTGACGACACCATGCATACGACCGCACGCCGACTACTCATCCTGGGAGTTCTCGCCGTCTCTCTCCTCGGCGTTGGGGCTGCGGCCTCGGCTTCCGATGTCGTGGCTCAAACGGAGCCCTACATCGAAGTGGAAGTGGCGGAGTCGGAGGCCGTGGAACCGCAGTGGACGTACCGGTATCTGATCCCGACCACCATCGCGCTCACGATCCTGCTGATCGGCGGCACCGTCGTCATGTACTTCGTGAAGGTCGTACGGTCCCGCTACACCGTCGTGGAATGACCGGCAACGTGCCTTGGCCGCTCGCGGTGCGGGTGGCGGGCAGCCTGGCCGGGACATATCCCCTCTACGACTCGTATCACCGCGACGCTCTCGCCGCCGAGGCGGCCGACCACGTCCGCCGGGCCCACGAGCTCGTCGAAGCCGAGACCGGATTGTCGGGGACCGGTATGCCTCGGGTCGAGGTCGTCGACCGCATCCGCTGGGTCGAGCGGAACGTGGCCTTCTTCTCGTCCATCGTGGACCCCGCCCGCGAACAGCTCACCGGGTCCACGCATCCGCTCGTTCGCAAAGCGGCGGATCCGATCGTGGCCGCAGAGACGGGCGCGCTGCTAGGAGTGCTGGCACGACGGGTGCTCGGTCAATACGAACTCGTGCTGCCTTCCGAGCGAGAAGGCGACACCATCTACTTCGTCGGTCCCAACGTCTTGGCGCTCGAACGAACCAACCAGTTCCTCCCTTCGGAGTTCCGACTGTGGTTGGCGCTCCATGAATGCGCCCATCGTCTGCAGTTCGTCGGTGTTCCGTGGATGCGCGACCACTTCCTGGATCTGGTCAAGCGCCTGGTCGGCGCCGCCAAACCCGAACCGGGGAGGCTCCGGCGGGTGGCCGACGACCTCGTTCGGTCGGCGAGCGCCGGCGAACCCCTGGTTGGCGAGGCCGGCCTGCTCGGCTTGTTCGCCAACGAGGAGCAGCGGGATCTCCTGGATCAGATGCAAGCGCTCATGACGCTGCTGGAGGGCCACGGACACGTGATCATGGACCGAATCGGGTCACGTCTGCTGGCATCTCAGGCTCGGATGGCGAAGCTGCTCAAGCGGCGCAGGCAAGACCCTCGGATGGCGGCGTTCTTCCGGCTGACCGGTATGGAAATGAAGATGCGGCAGTACGAGATGGGCGAACGATTCGTGCTCGGTGTCGAGAGCTTCGCGGGTTGGTCGGCCGTCGACGCCGCCTGGGCCGCGCCGGCCAACCTGCCGACTCTGTCGGAGATCGACGATCCTGTGGCATGGGTGCGGCGAGTGGCGTGAGCGAGCTGGCCGGGCGCTTCACCGGCCGGAGGGCGGTGGTGGCTCTGAGCGGTGGGCCAGACAGCGCAGCCGTCGCCGTATTGGCGGCCCGCCACGCCCTGACGGCGCGCGCCGTGCACGTGAACCACCACCGGCCCGCCTCGCCGCAGATGCAGAAGGCGGCCGAGGCCGTGGCCGCGGACCTGCGGATCGCGCTCGATGTGGTCGACGTCGACGTGCCCGACGGGCCGGATTGGGAGGCCCGGGCGAGACAGGCGAGGTACGACGTGATGCTCGCCGGACTCGCCGACGACGAGGTGCTCCTGACGGGCCATACACGCGACGACCAGGCCGAGACCGTGCTCCTCAACCTCCTGCGCGGCGCGGGCAGTGCCGGCCTGGGTGGCATGCCGGATCGGCGCAGCCGCATCGAACGTCCCCTGCTCACCCTGTCCAAGGCCGCCGCGGCCCACCTCGCCGCCAATCTCCCCACCGCCGCCGATCCCGACAATGACGACGAGGCCTTCGCCCGCAACCGGATCCGTCACGGGGTCATGGCCGATCTCGAGAAGGCGCGGCCCGGAGCGTCGGAACGTCTCGCCCGCTCGGCTCGCCTCCTGTCGGCCGACGACGCCGAACTCCGACGCCGATCCTCGATGGTCCCGCTGCGAAGGGGGTCGACCGAGATTCGTGTGGCGCTGGCGTGGCTGCGCACGTTGCCGCCGCCTCTGAGCGCGAGGGTCATCCGCCGGACGCTGACCGACCTTCGGCCACCCCACCCGCCCTCGCTCGCCGAGGTCGATCGGATCGTCACGGTCGTCGAGGGCTCGGTTCGCGCCACCGAACTCGCAGGTGGGTTTGTCGCGTATCGGTCGGGAGCCGCCCTGGTCGTCGAGGCGGTCGACCGTACGACGCCGCCCGCACCGGTGCGGTTGTCGGTCGGGGCCACCCGGTTCGGGCCGTGGAGGTTCGAATGCGCCGAGCGGCAGGAGCGCCCGTCCGCGTTGCCGCTGTCGCCGCATCGTGCCGTCGTGGACGCCGACGCGGTGGGGGACCTGGTCGTCCGGGCCCTTCGGCCGGGCGACGTGATCGACTTCGGGTCCGGTCACAAGTCGGCTGCCGACGCATGTCAGGAAGCGGGGGTTCCGTCCGAACGACGGCAACGCCATCCGGTCGTCGTGTCCGGGGAGGCGGTCGTGTGGATTCCCGGTGTGCGCCGCGGGCAGCTCGGTTGGGTGTCCGGGGCCACCCGGCGCTACCTTTGCATCGACAGCATCGAGGAGGGTACGTGGACGTCGGACGGGTCTTGATCTCCGAACAGGAGATCGCCGCCAAACTCGAGGAGATGGGTCGGCAGATCACCGCCGACTACGCGGGCAGAGACCTGCTGATGGTCGGCGTGCTCAAGGGCGCGTTCATCGTGATGGCCGACCTGGCCCGCCACGTCGATCTCCCGGTCGAGTTCGACTTCATGGCCGTGTCGTCGTACGGCGCCGCCACCCAGACGTCCGGTGTCGTTCGCATCCTCAAGGACCTCGATCAAGAGATCGCCGGGCGCGACATCCTGATCGTCGAGGACATCATCGACTCGGGACTCACGCTCAACTATCTGCTGAAGAGCTTGCGCGTGCGACGGCCCGCTTCGCTGGAGGTGGCCGCCCTGCTGTTGAAGAAGGACATCCAACGCGTACCGCTCGAGGTCAAGTACACCGGATTCGAGATCGGACCCGAATTCGTGATCGGGTACGGGCTCGACCATGCCGGCAAGTACCGCAACCTGCCGTACATCGGAGTCCTCGAGGAAGGGTGACCGCCGGCGCGGGGTGGCATAGCCGGCCAACCCGCATACCATGGCGCCCCGGCCCATCCCCAGGGCCGTGATACGGTAAACCGAGAGGTCTTCTTCGTTGAACCGAACACTGCGCACCATCATCATCTACGCCGCGGTCGTCACCGTCATGTGGTTGGCGTTCACGGCCTGGTTCGGCGTGGTCAACCAACCCGAGGAGATCGACTTGTCGACGTTCACGTCGCAGGTCGAGTCCGGCGAGGTGGGTGCGGTTCGCATCTTCCCCGACGCGGACCGCATCGAGATCCGCAACGACGGTACGGCCCCTGAAGAACCTGCCGACTTCTCGCTGAACTACCCAGGAGAGTTCGAGGACGAACTCGTCCAGTTGCTCGAGTCCAACGACGTCGCGGTGGCGATCGACCCGGAACCGACCTCGATCGGCACAGTCCTCATCAGCCTGCTCCCGTGGCTGTTCATCATCGGCTTCATGATCTTCATCTTCACCCAGATGCAGGGTGGGGGAAACCGTGTCATGCAGTTCGGCAAGTCCCGCGCCAAACAGGTGACGAAGGACATGCCGAAGGTCACATTCGCCGACGTGGCGGGACTGGAAGAGGCCATCGAAGAGCTCGACGAGATCAAAGAGTTCCTCCAGAACCCCGCCAAGTTCCGGGCGCTCGGAGCGAAGATCCCCAAGGGCGTGCTGCTCTTCGGCCCTCCGGGAACCGGCAAGACGTTGCTGGCCCGTGCCGTGGCAGGCGAAGCCGGCGTGCCGTTCTTCTCGATCTCTGGCTCGGACTTCGTCGAGATGTTCGTGGGTGTCGGCGCATCGCGGGTGCGTGATCTCTTCGACCAGGCCAAAGCGCAGGGCCCGGCTATCGTCTTCATCGACGAGATCGATGCGGTTGGCCGGCACCGCGGGGCGGGCCTCGGCGGTGGCCACGACGAACGCGAACAGACGCTCAACCAACTGCTCGTCGAACTCGACGGCTTCGATCCGCAGACCGGCGTCATCGTCATCGCCGCCACCAACCGTCCGGACATTCTCGACCCGGCTCTGCTGCGACCCGGCCGATTCGACCGGCAGATCACGGTCGGTCGACCCGCCTTCAAGGGCCGCAAGGCCATTCTGGAGGTCCACGCCAAGGGCAAGCCGCTCGCCGATGACATCGATCTGGAGACGGTCGCCCGCCAGACCCCGGGATTCACGGGGGCGGACTTGGCCAACCTCATCAACGAGGCTGCGCTCCTGGCGGCCCGTCGCGGGCACGCCGAGGTCACCAAAGATGAACTCGACGAGGCAGTCGTCCGCGTCATCGCCGGGCCCGAGCGACGGAGTCTCATCATCAGTGACGACGAGAAGCGAATCACGGCGTATCACGAAACCGGTCACGCCCTCGTCGGATGGGCCCTGCCGCATGCCGACCCCGTGCACAAGGTCACCATCATTCCTCGAGGACGGTCGATGGGCCATACGCAGTCGCTGCCGTCGGAGGACAAGTTCTACATGCGGCGCAGCGAACTCGTCGATCGGCTGGCGGTCGCTCTGGGCGGCCGGGTCGCCGAGGAGATCGTGTTCGGCGACCCGACGACCGGAGCCGCCAACGACATCGAGCAGGCGACGCAGATGGCCCGGCAGATGGTGATGGAGTGGGGCATGTCCGACCGGCTCGGCCCCATGCAGTACGGCAAGCCCGATGGTGAGGTTTTCTTGGGCCGCGACTACGGCCGGCAGCAGGACTATTCGGATGAGATCGCCGCCCTCATCGACGAAGAGGTTCGCAAGCTGATCGCGCAGGCCCACGAGGAGGCCCGGTCGATCCTGACCACCCACCGCGATGCGCTCGAACTCATGACGCAGACGCTGCTCGAGGAAGAGACGGTCGACGCCGACCGGGTGGCGGAGTTGTTCGCGGACGTGCCGAAGTGGGAGCACGCCGCCGGTGGGGCGATGCGCATCCAGGTGCCGGGCGGATTGCCGTCGACAAAGGACGGGGTCGCCGCGGCACGGGCCGAACCAGGCGCCTAGCCTCGGTGGCCGTGGATCAACAGGCCATCGCCGCAGCCGTGCGGCAGATTCTCCTCGCCATCGGTGAGGACCCGGAACGCGAAGGACTCGTCCAGACGCCCGAGCGCGTCGCCCGCCTGTACTCCGAGATCTTCGAGGGCCTCTCGGAGGAACCGACGGAGATCGTCAAATCCGTGTTCGCCGAGGACGAACATCGCGAGATCGTCATGGTCAAGGACATCCCGTTCTACTCGATGTGCGAGCACCACCTCATCCCGTTCCACGGCAAGGCGCACGTCGCCTACCTGCCCGATGGCGTCCTGACGGGTCTCTCGAAGCTCGCCAGGTTGGTCGAGTCCTTCGCCAAACGGCCGCAGATGCAGGAGCGCCTCACCAGCCAGATCGCCGACACGCTCATGGAGGCCGTCGAGCCACTCGGCGTGCTCGTCGTCGTCGAAGCCGAACACCTGTGCATGAGCATGCGTGGCGTGCGAAAGCCCGGAGCGGTGACGACGACGTCGGCCGTTCGCGGCATCTTCGCCTCGCGCGCCACCACCCGGGCCGAAGCTTTCGCCCTGCTGAACCGATGACGTGGGCGCTGCGCACGCAGACGCTGTCCACCGATCCGATGCTTCTCATGGGCATCGTGAACGTCACCCCTGATTCCTTTTCCGACGGTGGCCTGCATGCCGATACGCAGGCGGCCATCGACCACGGACGACGGCTGGTCGACGAGGGTGCCGACCTCGTCGACGTCGGAGGCGAGTCGTCGCGTCCCGGAGCCGACGCCGTCGACACCTCCGAAGAGCTCGGTAGGGTGGTTCCTGTCGTCGAACGGCTGGCAGCCGACGGTGTCGTCGTCTCGGTCGACACCACCAAGCCGCTCGTGGCCCGCGCCGCACTCGAGGCCGGCGCCGAGATCGTGAACGACATCACCGGTCTGGCCGATCCCGCCATGGTCGAGCTGTGCCGGCAGTACGAGGCTGGGGTCGTGATCATGCACATGCAGGGCACCCCGCGCACCATGCAGAACGACCCCCGATACGACGATGTCGTCGACGAGGTGGCTGGATTCCTCGCCGATCGAGCCGAACAGGCGATCGCGGCGGGCATCGATCCCGCGCGGATCTGCATCGACCCCGGTATCGGCTTCGGCAAGACGACCGAGCACAACCTCGAGTTGCTCGCCGGGACGGCGCGTTTCGCCGACTTGGGCTACCCCGTGATGATCGGAGCGTCCCGCAAGCGGTTCTTGGAGGCGTTGCTGGGTCGCACCGAGCCGTCCGACCGCGACGCGGGAACGGCCGGGATCGCAGCCGTCGTCGCCACGCTCGGAGCCGCCGTTTTTCGCACCCATAATGTTCCGGATGTGAGGGATGCCGCCAGAGTGGCCGCCGCTATCGTGAGTCGCGGATGACAGGACTGAGACCTCGCGACTTCGTATGGGTGATCGCCGGCCGTCTGGCGGTGAGCCAGCGCATCGGGGGCCACGGATTCCAGCATCGGCGAATCCGCCGAGAGGAAGAAATCCTGTGGCTCAAGAACGAGGGCAAGTTCAACACCATCGTCTCGTTGCTGTCCGGCAACCAGAACGTCCAGGCCTACGACGACGCCGCCTTCAAGGTGTATCACGAACCGATCGGCCAGGAATTCGACGTCGAGGCCGACACCTCTCGGGTCGTCAAGACCATCCATGAGGCGGTCACGCAGCAGGGTGCTGTGGTTCTCGTTCACCGTGACCTCGTCGACGAGACGCTGTCGGGCGTCATGGCGGCCTACCTCATCCACAGCAAGCTGCTCGACGATCCGATCAAGGCGGCCGCCGTCATCCAGGAGATCCTCGGGAGGCCGTTGGGTCCGATGGCCCGCTCGATGATGAACGTCGCGGCCCGATGACCGACCGTCTGGCGCTGCGCGGTCTGCGCGTGTTCGCCAGGCACGGGGTGTGGGACCACGAAGCCGACGAAGGCCAGGACTTCCTCATCGATGTGAACCTCACCATCGACGCGGCGGCAGCGGCGCGGTCGGACGACCTCGCCGACACCGTGGACTACGGATCGCTGGCGCAGGCGATCCACGACGTCGTCGCCTCCGAGCGCTGGAACCTCATCGAAACCGTGGCGGAACGAGTAGCCGTGACCTGTCTCGATCGATCCGCGGTCCAGGCGGTGACGGTGACCGTTCACAAGCCGCAGGCGCCGATTCCCGTTCCGTTCGATGATGTGCTGGTGACTATCACCCGGGCCCGATGAGCCGGTACTACCTCGGGATCGGCTCCAACCTCGGCGATCGAGCCGGGCACCTCCGGGACGCGATCGAACAGCTCGACCAGGTGGGGACCGTGGTGGCCGTGTCGGGTCTCTACCGCTCCGCTCCGATCGGGCCCGAGCAGCCGGAGTTCCTGAACGCAGCCATCGCGCTGGAATCCGACCACCCGCCGCATGACCTCCTGTCCAGCCTCCACGCCATCGAGGATCGTCTGGGCCGCCAGCGCGGCGAACGCTGGGGCCCTCGGAGCATCGACCTCGACCTCCTGGCCGGCCCGGAGCGAATCGAGTCCGACACGCTCGACCTGCCGCATCCGCGTTGGCCGGAGCGTCGGTTCGTCGTGGATCCGCTCTCCGAGGTCTACGAGTCGGGCGTCGCCGGCATCGACGCGGGGGCGATCGAGTCGGCGCGCCGGGCGACATCGACCCAGGACGTCGAACGGCTCGCCGGCCCGAGCTGGGCAGCCGGTTCCGATCGCGGCGGTGGTTGGGTGAGTGCGCAGGTCGTCGTCTTCGCGGTGGTGTTCGGCCTGGCATTGCTGACGCCCGACTCGTTTGCCGGTTCGGGCTGGCGGTGGGCGGGCCGAGGACTCGTGGTAGCCGGTGCCCTCTTGATGGTCGGTGGAGTACGCGCCCTCGGTCGGAGCCTCACCGCCTTTCCCGAGCCAGCGGATGCGGCGTCGCTGCAGACCTCCGGTGTCTACGCCTACGTGCGTCATCCGATCTACGGAGCGGTGGTCCTCGGCCTGATTGGCGTGGCGGTTCACCAGCGCTCCGGGCCCGCGATCGTGGCAGCCCTGGCTGCCGGAGGGTTCTTCTGGAAGAAGGCCGAGGCCGAGGAACGACGTCTGTGCATTCGGTATCCCGACTACGCGGCGTATCGGGCGAGCGTGCCAGGCCGGATCCTGCCGTGGGTGCGGTAGTGTCAGCCTCCCGGAGGAGAACCCCTGTGACAGACGTCGTCATCGTCGGGCCCGGTCGAGCCGGCCTGTCCCTGGCGTCGGCCCTCGACGGAGCGGGTCACCGCATCGTTGGCGTCGTCGGGCGTAACCCCGACCTCTCCCTACCGTGGACAGTGCTCCCAACGGGAGACCCGCTTCCGGCCACGGACATCGTCCTCATCGCGGTGCGCGACGACGACATCGAGGACGTCGCGAAACGACTCTCGCTGACCGGCGCACCGCTGGTCGCCCACGTGTCGGGTGCCACCTCGCTCGCCGCTCTGGAATCGGTCCGGGCCCGGGGCTGTCCGGTCGGTTCGTTTCACCCGCTGCAGACCCTGCCGAACCCCGATCGAGGAGCTCGCGCGCTCGGAGGGTGTTGGATCGCCGTGACCGCCGCGGACGAGCAGGTCGAGCGGACCCTCGTCGACCTCGCCACGTCGATCGGCGCACACCCCTTCCGCCTCGAGGACGCCGACAAGCCCACCTACCATGCCGGAGCCGCCGCAGCTGCGAACTACGTCGTTGCTGCCCTCGCCGTCGCGCATCGCTTGTTCGAGACGGCCGGCGTTCCGTGGCGGGCCGCCGAACCGCTCGTCGGCGCGATCGTCGAAAACGCCTTCGACCTCGGACCAGTCGCCGCACTGACCGGTCCGATCGCACGGGGCGACGTCGGAACGGTCGAAGCGCAGCGGCAGGCTGCGGCCGCCGCCGGCGTCGAAACGGAGTTCGTGGCGTTCGGGCGTATCACGGCACGCCTCGCCGGGACGGCCGAGACGATGGCCGAGGCCCTCGGATGACCCGACAGATGTCGACGTTCGCCGAAGCCCGCGCGGCGCGGTCGGGCGTGGTCGGTCTCGTGCCCACGATGGGCTTCCTGCACGAAGGCCATACGGCGCTCATGAATCGGGCTCGAGCCGAATGCGATGTCGTCGTGGTCAGCATCTTCGTGAACCCCCTCCAATTCGACGAGGCGGCCGACCTGGTCGCCTATCCGCGCGACCTGGAGCGGGACCTGGCGCTCGTATCGGCGACTGGGGCCGACGTGGCCTTTGTGCCCGCGCCGGACGAGGTCTACCCCGTGCCGCCGGCCACGCGCGTGCTCGTCGACGACATCGGTGACGGACTCGAGGGCGCCCATCGTCCCGGCCATTTCGCCGGTGTGGCGACGGTGGTCGCCAAGCTGCTGGCCGGCATCCAGCCCGACCGTGCCTATTTCGGCCAAAAGGACGCCCAGCAGCTGGCGCTCGTGACCCGGATGGCCCTCGACCTGTCGTTTCCGGTCGAGATCGTGCCGTGTTCAACCGTCCGGGAGCCCGACGGGCTGGCCCTCTCCTCGCGCAACGTGCGTCTCGACGCCGGTGATCGATCGGTGGCGCTCCGGCTGTCGCGCGGGCTCTTGGCGGCGGCCGACGCCGCCGCCGACGGCGAACGATCCGGTGAGCGCCTCGAGAACATCGTGCGCCAGAAGCTCGCCGATCTCGAACCCGACTACGTGCGGTTGGCCGACCGGATGACCGCCGAGCCGATCGATCGGCTCGACCGCCCCTCCTTCTTGGCCTTGGCGTGTCGGATCGGCGACGTGCGTCTCATCGACAACGTGTTTCTCGAACCGGACGGTTCGGCCGATCGGGGCCTGTGGCTCGACTCGACGAGCATCCTGTACGGAGATCGGTGATGCTGCTCGCCGTCGATGTCGGGAACAGTGAGATGGCGATCGGCTTGTTCGACGGCCCGCGCCTCGTCGACCGTTGGCGTGTGGCGACTGTCAGTGGACGAACCCCCGACGAGTACGGACTGCTGCTCGGAGGATTGCTCGGAGATCATCGGGTGACGGCGGCCGCGGTCGCATCGGTGGTGCCGGCGGTCACGCGTTCGTTGCGGATCGCGTTGGCCGACCTCGTCGAGGACGACGTGCTCGTCGTCGGTGCGGGGATCAAAACCGGCATGCCGATGAATCTCGACAACCCCCGCGAGGTGGGAGCGGATCGTGTCGCCAACGCGGTGGCCGCCAAGGATCGAATCGGCTCACCGGCGATCGTCGTGGATTTCGGCACGGCGACGACGATCGATGTGGTCGATGCGACGGGCGCGTTTCGCGGTGGAGCCATCTCGGCGGGCATTGCCATCTCGTTGGAGGCGTTGGTCGAGTCGACATCAGCCCTCCACCGGGTCGACCTCGCCGTGCCGGAACACGCCATCGGTCGCAACACGACGGAGGCGATCCAGAGCGGCATGCTCTTCGGCTTCGCCGGCCTCGTGAGCGGGCTGATCGACCGGGTGCGAGCGGAGTTGGGCACCGACGCCGCGGTGGTGGCCACGGGCGGCTTCGCGCGCCAGGTCGCGCCGCTGCTATCGATGGCGTGCGTGGTCGACGACAACCTGACGCTGTACGGGCTCCGATCGCTGTTCGATCGCAACCAGTAGGGTTCTCGCCGCATGACCGACCACGACCGACCACACGACGATCAACCCGGCGAGGCGATCGCTGAGCGGCCCGATGATGCGGCCACCGAGCGGCCCGATGATGCCGCCACCGAGCGGCTGGATGACCGGACGCCCCTTCTCGACCATCCCCTCACGGCGGTGCGGGTCGGCAAGCTCCGCACGCTCGAAGCCGCCGGCGTGGATCCCTATCCCCACGTCTTCCGCCGACAGGATCTCGCCGCCGACCTCCACGCCGAGTTCGCCGAGCTCGATCCGGGCGCCGAGACGGGTCGGCGGGCCACCGTCGCCGGCCGAGTCGTCGGCATCCGCAGCTTCGGCAAGCTGCGCTTCGGGGTGCTGCAGGACGCCTCGGGTCGTATCCAGCTGTTCGTCGCCAAAGGGGCACTCGACGACGCGACGTTTGCGGTGTTCGAACAGGTCGACGCGGGTGACTGGGTGGGTGCCACCGGCGAGGTGATCACGACCAAGAAGGGGGAGTTGTCGGTCAAGGTCGACGAGCTCGCCGTGCTCGCCAAGGCGTTGCGGCCCTTGCCCGACAAGTGGCACGGCCTGCAGGACACAGAACGCCGCTATCGCCAGCGCTATCTCGACCTCATCGTCAACGAGGAGGCGCGATCGACCGCCGTCGCCCGAGCTGCCACGATCCGGTCGTTGCGATCTTCGTTCGAAGCCCGCGGCTTCCTCGAGGTCGAGACGCCCATGCTGCAGATCCAACCCGGTGGTGCCCTGGCGCGGCCTTTCAAGACCCACCACAACGCGCTGGGCACCGACATGTATCTGCGGATCGCCCCCGAGCTGTATCTCAAGCGCCTGGTCGTCGGGGGCCTGGAAAGGGTCTTCGAGATCAACCGCAACTTCCGCAACGAAGGCATCGACACCACGCACAACCCCGAGTTCACGATGCTCGAGTCGTATATGGCGTTTGCCGACTACGAAGACGTCATGGAACTGACCGAGCAGGTCGTCGCCCAGGCTGCGATCGACGTGACCGGAGGCGCCGAGCTCGTCTATCAGGGTCGCGCCCTCGACCTGGCACCGCCCTGGAGGCGGGCGACGATGGTCGACCTCATCTCCGAGGTCGGCGGCGTCGACGTGGATCTCGACACCCCGCTCGGCGACCTGCGGTCGATCGCCGCCGAGGCGGGTGTGTCCGTCCAGGAGGCGTGGGGCGCCGGCAAGCTCATCGCAGAGGTCTATGAGGCGCTCGTCGAGCCGAATCTTTGGCAACCGACGTTCGTGCTCGACCATCCCACAGAGGTATCGCCGCTCTCGAAAGGACATCGCAGTCGGCCGGGGTTCACGGAGCGCTTCGAGGCCATCGTCGCGGGACGCGAACTGGCGAATGCGTTCACCGAGCTCAACGACCCGATGGAGCAGCGGCGTCGCTTCGAAGCGCAACAGGCGGCCAAGCGTGCCGGAGATCTGGAGGCTCATCCGATCGACGACGACTACGTCCGGGCCCTCGAGTACGGTCTGCCGCCCACCGGCGGGTTGGGGATCGGCGTCGATCGGCTCGTCATGTTGCTGACCGACCACGCCACTATTCGCGAAGTGGTCTTGTTTCCGCACCTGCGGCCGGAGGCCGAAGGCCCGACGGCCGAAGACGCAGCCGACGCCGACTAGCCGGCGGCGCGAGCGGCGTCGACCTGGGCGACGAGGAACTCGGCGAGATTGCCGAGCACGTCGCGAGCGGGAACGTCCGGCAGCCGCTCGACCGCCGATTCGGCGACGGTGATGCGGCGTCCGGCTTCGGCCAGCGATCGGTCGACGTAGCCGTGCGTCCGGACCAGGTCGATCACTTCGGCGACCGCGTCCTCGGCGTACGGAGCGGCAGCCAGGAGGCGGCGGATCGTGTCTCCGTGCGGCCCCGCCACGGCGTACAGCACCGGCAGGGTCATCTTGCCTTCGCGGATGTCGGATCCCGCCGGTTTGCCGAGGAACTCCTCGGTGGCGACCAGGTCGAGCGCGTCGTCCGCGATCTGGAACACGTTGCCCAGTTCCCAGGCCCATTCGGACACGGCGTCGGTGACGTCGTCGGTGGCATCGGCTGCCATCGCTCCGAGCCGAGCCGACGTGCGGATGAGGCTGGCCGTCTTCCCTGCGATGACCCGGAAGTATTCGTCCGGCCCGTGGTCGAGATCGTGGTCGAGTTGCAATTCGATCGTCTGGCCTTCGACGAGTTCGGCGTACGTTCGGGCGAGCAACCGCACCGACTCCTGGCCGAGGCTGGTGGCGGCGACCTCCGAGGCGCGGGCCATGAGGAAGTCGCCGGCCAGGATCGCCACGGTGTTCGTCCAGTTGCTGTTGACCGAGGCGGTGCCGCGCCGCGTCACCGCTTCGTCGATGACGTCATCGTGATAGAGACTGCCCACGTGGATCAGTTCGACGGCGACGCCGGCTTCGATCGACCGGTGGTCGTCGGCCGGACCGAATTCGGCGGCGATCTGGGCCAGGAGTGGTCGGAACCGCTTGCCACCGGCTGCCAGGAGGTGCTGGGCGATCTTGGTGAGAAACGGGTCGTCCGACTGGGACGCCTCGAGGAGACGGGCTTCGGAGCGCTCGACTTTCTCCCACACGTGGGGGAGTGGCACGAGATCCTTGATGCTCGGAACGTCCATGTCGTCTTCCAACCGGGGGCGCACATGGTACCGGCCGTCCGGTAGACCGTGAATCCGCGCTTTGGCCGGACGGCTGTCGTGCCGATGGATGAGGGGTGATGTCGCCGCCGGATTGGATCGGATAGGTGTCCACCGGCGGTAAGGTGTCCGTGAGAGGTGGCCCGGGGTAACCCGGACCCGAAGTTATACTGCCGGCGCCCGACTCCTCGTGGGGTCGTCGCCATCAGGAGGCCTACAGCCGTGTTCGAGCGATTCACAGACCGAGCCCGCCGAGTGGTGGTCCTGGCACAGGAAGAAGCTCGGCTCCTCAATCACAATTACATCGGCACCGAGCACATCCTGTTGGGTCTCATCCACGAGGGCGAAGGCGTCGCCGCCAAGGCCCTCGAGTCGCTCTCCATCAACCTCGAGGCCGTGCGCCAGCAGGTTGTCGAGATCATCGGCCAGGGCCAGCAAGCGCCCAGCGGTCACATTCCTTTCACGCCGCGTGCCAAGAAGGTCCTCGAGCTGTCCCTGCGCGAGGCCCTGCAACTCGGGCACAACTACATCGGCACCGAACACATCTTGCTGGGACTCATCCGCGAAGGCGAGGGCGTGGCCGCCCAGGTGCTGCAGAAGCTGGGCGCCGACCTCCCGAAGGTGCGCCAGACGGTGATCCAGCTCTTGTCCGGTCCGCAGTCCGACGACGCACCGTCCGGTGCCGCTCCGGCGGCGGCAGGCCGTGGTGGCGAGACGGCTCCCGGGGGCTCGACGATCCTCGATCAGTTCGGACGCAACCTCACGCAGGCCGCCCGCGACCGCAGCCTCGACCCGGTCATCGGACGCCAGCGCGAAATCGAGCGGGTCATGCAGATCCTCTCCCGTCGCACCAAGAACAACCCCGTCCTCATCGGTGAACCCGGCGTCGGCAAAACCGCCATCGTCGAAGGTCTCGCCCAGCGCATCGTGGCGAATGAGGTGCCCGAGACCCTCGAAGGCAAACAGCTCTACACCCTCGACCTCGGCGCGCTCGTGGCCGGCTCCCGGTACCGAGGTGATTTCGAGGAGCGCCTCAAAAAGGTCTTGAAGGAGATCCGCACCCGCGGCGACATCATCCTGTTCATCGACGAGATCCACACCCTCGTGGGTGCGGGTGCCGCCGAAGGCGCCATCGACGCGGCGTCGATCCTCAAGCCGATGCTGGCGCGCGGCGAGCTCCAGACGGTCGGCGCCACCACGTTGGAGGAATACCGCAAGTACCTCGAGAAGGATTCTGCCCTCGAGCGTCGGTTCCAGCCCGTGCAGGTCGACGAACCGTCGGTCGCCGACACCATCCAGATTCTGAAGGGCCTCAAGGACCGCTACGAGTC
>JBFKPQ010000049.1:0-15699 GCA_041628225.1 Acidimicrobiia bacterium
CGAGTTCCTGTGGCAGGCTGAGTCCATGGCCGCTGTCGACATCCCAGGCTTCGTCGCCGATCTGAAGAACCACGCCATCGATCATGGCTTCCACGTGCACGACGAACGGCACTTCGTCGAGACCTATTCGCTCGGGCAGTCATGGGAGATCGACGTGCATCCCGAAGAGGCGTGCGGCGCCGCTCTCGATCTCCACATGGCGTTCGAGATCGATCCGCGCGTCTTGCTGTCGTTCGAGGACCACGTCGCCGACCTTCCCCCCGACGCCGAGGAACCGGAGGATCGGTTCTCTTTGGTTCTCTACTTCAACTGGGGTCTTCCGCCGCTCGGCGAGCTGCCCGATCTCTTGGTGCTGGCGACCGAACTGGCGGGCATCGGGGGAGTGGGCCTTCCTCTGGAAGTGTCGGCCATCGACTCGTTCGGTTCGGTGACCGACGCCCCCGAACGCCGTCTCGGCGTGGTCGGCCGGGTCGACGTCTCCATCGCGTCGGTGGTGATGGGCCGCGAACAGCTGTGCGACGAGCTCGATCGTGCCCATCGGGTCAGCATGCACCTGCTGGAGCGGACGACCGACTGAGGTACGCTGACGAGCCATGACGATCGAATCGGACATCTACCTGGCCACGATGAGCAATGTGGCTGCCACGGTGACGGTGGTCACGACACTGGAGGGCGACGGGTCTCCGACGGGGCTCACGGTATCGGCGTTCTCGTCGGTGTCGCTCGATCCGCCCCTCGTATTGGTGTGCATCGGCAACGAGTCCAACAGCCTGCCGGCGTTGCTCGCGGCGGGCGGATTCACCGTCAACTTTCTCTCTGAAGGAGCCGGATCGGTGGCGATGGCTATGGCGTCGAAGTCCGCCGACAAGTTCTACGAGGTCCCGTGGCGGCCCGCGCAACATCCGAATTCGGGGCCCGTGCTCTATGAAGACGTGTTCGCCTACTTCGAGTGCGAGACCACGGAGTCCATCCTGGCGGGAGATCACACGATCCTCATCGGCGAGGTGACCGGCGGGGCCTATTTCGACGACCACCCACCCCTCGTCTGGCACCGTCGCGGGTTCGCCGACCTCACGATCACCGAAGACTGACGGCGACGTCCGCGCCTGTTCTGTTGGCGAGCGAAGGCATCTGTAGCGTTCGGCGAGGAAGTCATCGCACCCTCGACCGTATCGACGATGACCGGCGTGGGGTCATCGA
The DNA here is from genome assembly GCA_041628225.1 of Acidimicrobiia bacterium. GTDB lineage: Bacteria > Actinomycetota > Acidimicrobiia > Spongiisociales > JAENVV01 > JBFKPQ01. Next base: position 1,201 of record JBFKPQ010000049.1, read on the forward strand.
TCGCCGCGTTGCGCACGTTGGGAACGTCCACCGTCTCGCTGACAAGACGAACCCCGAGTGCTGATCCTGCGCACGTTGCCGGATGGGCGTTCTGATAGGAGATCAGTTGATCGCGGTACGGTCCCCGTGATATGGCCCAGGCCCTTCTCGCTCCGACTGCTCGGATCCGCTTCCGGCCCTATCGGCTCGCCGACGCCGAAGCGGTAGCTGAAATGTTCGACGATCCGCTGGCGAGGCGCTTCTACCCGGACATGACCGATCCAGGCCGGGCCGCGCAGTGGATCCAATGGAACATGGATAACTACGCAAACCACGGGTTCGGGATGTGGGTGATCGAGCACGTGGAGACGGGTGCCTTCCTCGGGGATTGCGGCCTGACCTATCAGCCGGTTGAGGGGGAACAGCTGCTCGAGGTGGGATACCACCTGCATGCGCAGTATCGAGGACAGGGCTACGCCACGGAGGCAGGCAGGGCATCAATCGCGCACTCCTTCGGTGAACTGGACGCCCCACTGGTGTGCTCCATCGTTGATCCCGACAACACCCAGTCGCTCGCAGTCGCTGCCCGCCTGCATGCCTGTGAGCGCACTTTCACCAACGCCAATGGCCAAGAGATGCGGTTGTACCGGAGCACACCTGACTGAGTGCCAAGTCCGTCTCCGGGTTCCGCAAGTCGCGGAACCACAACCGAGCACCAACGTGTCGGTCGGCTCGGTCGGAGGCCCGGGTCCTACCGTTCGGTATCAGCTCATCTGTGTCGTAGCATCGTCGTTTGGAACTCACCTTCGACCGCCGGGGGACTTCTCGAGGCCGGAGTTGCCGAGGCCAGGGGCTCGGAGTTCATCGTGCACGCAATGCCCGCAAGAGGACGATCCTTGAGGTGGATCGGAGTGGCTTGAGCGACCCTCTAGGCAACTTGGCGACATGCGACTACAATGTAGGCATGCCTGTTGTCTCGATACGCTTTTCAGACGAGCCGCTCCACCGGCGACTCAAGGCCAGTGCACATCGCCACGACGTCGGGGTCTCCACATTGGCGGAACGTCTCATCGATGAGGGCCTCCGCATGGAAGCCCATCCCATGGTCGTGTTCCGAGACGGGCCTTCGGGACGGCGACCGGTTCTCGTCGGTGGGCCTGAGGTTGCCGACGTGATCGGGGCCATCGTCGGCGGTGACGTTGCATCGACAAAGCGCCGGTCCCGGGCGGCCGAACTGCTCGGCACCTCCGAGGCGCTGGTCGATGCAGCATTGGCCTACTACGCCGACCACACCGATGAGATCGACGAACTGATCACCGAACGGGCGAGGTTGGCCGGCGAGGCCGAGGCGGCGTGGCGTCGCCAACGCCAACTACTAGAGAAGTGAAGCTGCTGCTCGACGAGATGCACGCTCCCGGCATCGCCGACACCCTCACCGAAGAGTCCTTCGACGTCGCTGCTGTCGCAGCACAGCCAGCACTCCGTGGCATGACGGACGAGGACCTCCTGACCTACGCCGCCAACGACGAGCGTGCTCTCGTCACCGAGAACGTGGTGGACTTCATGCCGCTCGCCGCACAGTGGGCCGGTGCCGGAAGGGCACACACGGGTTTGATCTTCACCAACCCGAAACGGTTCAACCGCGCCTCCCTCGCCTATCCCGGCAGTGTCGTCGCTGCTCTCGGCGAGTTCCTGACCGACCCACCGATCACTGGCAAGTCCTGGATCTGGTGGCTCTGACTCATGCGACCCGAACCGCACGCCGACGTGCCGATATCGGACACTCCGAGAAACGGGCGATATAGCACGTGATTTGCTGATCTGGGCGTTCGTGTTCGCCGCCGGGAAGTCGGTCAATCTGTGAGAGCGAGCGTGAATGCAACGGCGGCTATTGCGAGGTTGGCGACAGTCCCGACAGGACTGGAAGCCGCCGGGGCAGCGAGGGCGAAGCCTCCGAGCCCCCGTTGTGAAACAACCACTCTGTGATAGACTTTGGGTACCCTGAGTGGTGGTGTGCCTTGGGGGTCGGAAGCACAACGGGAGGATGGGCAGATGAGGAAGAAGTTGCTGGTTGTAGTCGCGGTTGTGGCAATGACCGTCGCTGGAGCTTCACCGGCCGTGGCTAATGATGATTTCGAGCTGCAGGCTAAGAATCTTGTGGACACGACCAATACGCTCCCATGTGGCAACGTCGATCTCGACATAGCCACCGAGGGCTGGTTCCAGTTGCACCAGAATCAGGAAGGTAACGGCATTCGTGTGACGACGTTCCGTCAGTCCTCGACGTACACGAACCCCGAAACCGGTGAAACGCTTGTCATTCAAAACGTAGGTGTAGCGCGGGTGTACTTCGACGGATCCGGGGAGTTCACCCATGCCGAGGTCGCTGGGCATTCGCACCTACCGGGAGGATCGGGAAATCTGATCTACGGCCTGCAAGACCCATCCGGTCCGTTCGCCGTGGGGCACGAGGTCTCGCCGTGCGAGCAGATTGGATAGGCCGAAAATCGGACAGCTAGCCGACCGGCCGCTCCGAACCGGCACTCGGCGCTAGGTCGTCCCGTCGACCGGAAATCTGCACCACACGCCGATCGAGGAGCGCCATCCCGGGCGCCTTGATCCGGGTCGTTGTCGAGCTCGGACACGTCCCACTTCGGCGGTTCTCTGGACGCACCGTCGCGGATTCGCCGACCTCACGATCACCGAAGACTGACGTCGACGGCCCCGTATCGCCAGCGCAGGTGACGTCGAACGTCGTCGATCCACCTCGCGGCGGGTGTGCCCCAGGCGAGCGGGCCGGTCATGCCCCGATACGCGCCGTGACGCACGGAGACCCGGGTGCGGTGTTGTTCCCAGCTCCGGGGGAGAACCAGGCGTCCTGGCCCGAGGAGTTCGGCCTGAGCGGCTCGGTACCGAGCCGGTTCGAGCACCACCCGCCCGGACAACACCGCGAACGCCACGTAGTGCGGCCGGCGCCGGGGAAGCGGGGGCATTCGGCTCGGATCCGTGACGGCATAGATGCCGCATGTGCAGTGTGGGTCGGGCACAGCTTGGTGGTGGGCGACCTCGACGCACCGCGCGGCCAGTGACGGACCGGGCCACGGGTGGCCACTCAGACCGGCCAGAGCCGGGTGCCCGTCCTGGTCTGGCACCACCTCCCAGGCCCGCCAGCCGACCACCGCTCCGGTGACATCCGGATCGAGTACCAGGGCCGGTGGGGTTCGGCGAGCCATGCCGAACGGTACTGCACCGGTCGACTCAGAGGCCGAGCGACTTGCCGATGATCTCCTTCATGATCTCGTTCGTGCCGCCGTAGATCGTTGGACGCGAGCGTCGACGTAGGCGCGCGCGATCGGGAATTCGTTCATGTACCCGTATCCGCCGTGGAACTGGACGCCTACCTCGGCCATGCGATTCTGGAGCTCGGTGGTCCACCACTTCGCCTTGGCGGCATCTTCGGCGGTGAGGGTTCCCGCGTTGAGTTCTTCGATCTGACGGTCGATGTACGTCCACGCGATGTCGATGAGCGTTCGCATCTCCGCCAGTTTGTGCTTGATGGCCTGGTTCGACCCGATCGGTTGGCCGAAGGCGGAGCGTTCCTTGACGTAGTCGAGCGTCCATCCGAACGCCGCTTCGGCGCCGGCGACGGCGCCGAGTGCCAGGCTCACGCGCTCGCGGGGCAGGTTCCGGACGAGTTGCAAGAACCCTTGACCCTCCTGGCCCAACAGGTTCTCGACGGGCACCTCGACATCGGTGAAGAAGAGCTCCGCCGTGTCCTGGGCGTGGAGGCCCATCTTGTCGAGATTGCGGCCCCGTTCGAAGCCTTCCATGCCCTCTTCGACGACGAGCAAGCTCATACCGGCGTGGCGCTCGGAGGGGTTCGTCTTGGCTGCCACGACGACGAGATCGCTGTTGATCCCGTTCGTGATGAACGTCTTGGCTCCGTTCAGCACGTAGTGGCCGTCCGAGCGGATGGCGGTGGTCTGGATCCCGGCGAGATCGGAACCCGTTCCTGGTTCGGTCATGGCGATGGCCGTCATGAGCGAGCCGCCGACGATGCCGGGCAGCCATCGCTGCTTCTGTTCGTCGTTCGTCATCTCCGTGAAGTAGGGGAGGCAAACGTCGTTGTGGAGCGTCACGCACATCATGGCGGCGCCGACGCCGGCCGCCTGGGCCTCTTCGGAGATGATGGCGTTGTAGCGGAAGTCGGCGACGCCGCCTCCTCCGTACGCCGGGTCGACCTCCATGCCCAGAAATCCCTGGTCGGCAGCCTTCCGGAACATGGCCTTGTCGACGATGCCGGCCCGCTCCCATTCGGCGTTGTGCGGCGCCACTTCCTTCTCGATGAACCGTCGCACCGACTCGCGGAACAACTCGTGGTCGGTGTCGTAGAGGGTGCGCTGCATGGGCATCTTTCGATCGGGGAGCCCAGGATATCGGCGCGGTGGTACCACGCGTCTGCGAGCCTTGCGCCATGAGATCTGACATCGGACGTCTGGCCGGGGTGCTCATCTTCACCGAGGAGGACCGTCACGAAGCCATGGAGGTGTTCTACGTGGACGTACTCGGCCTGGTGCCGAGGAGCCGACGGCCCGGCTTCGTGAACTTCGCGTGGGGGGATCTGCGCCTCACCATCGCCACGCACTCGGAGGTCTCTGGCCCGGCGCGCGATCCTCGCCGGGTGATGATCAATCTGGCCGTCGAGGACATCGACGCCGCGGCGCGCCAGCTCGCAGGATCGGGAGTCGACTTCATCCGACCACCGGAATACGAGTCGTGGGGTGGGTACGTGGCCACGTTCCGAGATCCGGACGGCAACCTCGTGCAACTCCTCCAAATGCCATGACGTTCGGCCCTACGACGGAGCACTGGCCGGGGGCGAAACTGAGGACGTGGTGCAGACCGCCCGACGTCCGCCTCAGCCGCCGCTGACAGCGATCGCCCGCCGCCTGCCGGCCGCAGTGTTCATGCTGCACGGCATGGCGCATCTCGTCGGAACCGCGGCCGCCCTCGCCGCACTCCGTGCGGGCGAGTCTCTGAGCCTCGTCATCGGAGAGGCTTCGTCGACCTGGGGTCTGCGGGGGCTCATGTGGGCGTGGGCGATCGTTGCAGCCGGCTACGTCGGAGTGGCCGTCGCCGAATGGGTCGACGACCGACGGTGGCGAATCTGGCTGTTCGCGGTCACCGTCGCGTCACTCGTACTGGTCATCACGGCGCTCCCGGCCACGTGGATCGGCCTGATCATCGACGGCGTGATCCTCGGATGGCTGGGACGCCGGCCGTGACTCCGGCGCTCTTCGTGGTGCTGGCGGTCGCACTGTTTTTGGTCGGGTGGCTGGTGCCTCCTCTGCGCCCTCGTGCTCCCTACTGGGAGCCATTCGCCGTCGCCACCACCGTGGAGGACGTTCCTCCGGTGGTGCGCCGTCACGTCCACGCGGTCACCGCCGGCAGGATGCCGGTCGTCATCGGGTCGATGGTCGTGGTCGGCCGAGCCCGCGTCCACCTGGCGCGGCGCCCGCCGGTCTGGGTGCGGGCGCGGAGTGAACTCTGGCCCGGCGCGGCCTTCGAGAATCGCTTTCGGGTGACGTGGTTTGGTCTTCCCGTGTTCACCGTTGTGGACAGGTATGTGGCGGGCCGCGGTTCCACGCGGGTCGGCGGTGCGGTCGAGTCCGGACCGAAGATCGACCAGGCGGCTTCGATTGCGCTGTGGGCCTTGTCGATGCTGTCGCCCGAGATCATGGCCGCTCCGCACGCCGGCGAATGGGAGGCGATGGACGAGACGGTCGCCCGGCTGCATCTCGTCGACCGGCACGGGCGGCGCAGCCACCTGGATGCGCACTTCGACGCCGAATCGCACCTGCTGGCAGCGGTCGTCGCCGACCGGTTCAAGCGGAGCGTCGATGAACTCCCGACCCGTTGGACCGGCCACTTCACGGAGTGGAGGGAGCACCCCGGCCCGGACGGCGTGCCGCTATTGCTGCCAGACCGGCTCCACTTGATCTGGGCGGACGAGCGCCGGCCGTGGCTCGTATGGCGCCTCTCAGGAGTTGCGTGGAACGTCCCGGTCGGGGTGCACAGCGACCCGTTCTCGCTCATCAGCTGATCTAGCCTCATCGCCGAGGAGGACAACCATGCGTTCGATAAATCCGGCCACGGGCGAGGTGGTCGCCGACTACGAAGCACACACGCCCGAGCAGGTGCGCGCCATCATCGAGCTGGCCGACGCCACACAGCGAACGTGGCGACGGACCACGTTTGCGCAGCGCGCGACGATTCTCCACGCTGCCGCCATGCGGCTGGAGGCCAGGAAGGACGAACTCGCCGAGCTGATGGCACTCGAGATGGGCAAGCCGCTCTCGCAGGGTCTCGGTGAGGTGCAGAAGTGTGCCTGGGTGTGCCGGTACTACGCAGACGAAGCGGAAGGCCAACTGGCCGATGTTCCGATCGCCACCGAGCGAAAGAGCTTCGTGCACTACGAACCGCTCGGCGTGATCCTGGCGGTGATGCCGTGGAACTTCCCGCTGTGGCAGGTCTTCCGATTCGCGGCTCCGGCCCTCATGGCCGGTAACGCCGGCGTGCTGAAGCATGCTTCCAACGTGTCGGGTGCCGCAATGGCCATCGAAGACGTCTTCCGCGAGGCCGGTCTTCCGGACGGTTTGTTCGCCGCGCTGCTCATTCCGTCGAGCGAGGTGGCGGCGGTGATCGAGAATCCGCTGGTCCGTGCCGTCACCTTGACGGGAAGCGAGAAGGCCGGTGCGGCGGTCGCGGCCAAGGCCGGGGCGGAGCTCAAGAAGTCTGTGCTCGAACTGGGGGGCTCGGATCCGTACGTCGTGCTCGAGGATGCCGACCTCGATCTGGCCGTCGACGCCTGTGCGGCCAGTCGTCTCATCAACAGCGGGCAGAGCTGTATTGCCGCCAAACGGTTCATCGTGGTCGATGCCGTCCACGACGCGTTCGTCGACAAGCTGGTTGCGTCGCTCGGTTCCAAACGCGTCGGAGATCCCTTCGATCCGGCAACGGACGTCGGTCCGCAGGCGCGTGAAGATCTCCGGGACGAACTCCACGAGCAGGTCACCCAGAGCATCGCCGCCGGAGCGGAGGTCGCCCTCGGTGGAGTGGTGCCGGAAGGCCCCGGAGCCTTCTACCCCGTGACGGTACTGACGGGCGTACGGCCCGGCATGCCCGCCTACGACGACGAACTGTTCGGCCCGGTGGCGGCCGTGATCCGGGTCGCCGACGAGGCCGAGGCCATCGATGTGGCCAACGACAGCCGGTACGGTCTCGGAGCTGCGGTGTTCACTGCCGACCGGGAGCGCGGAGAGCGGATCGCGGCGGAGTATCTCGAGGCAGGTGCCACGTTCGTCAACGCGCTCGTGGCGTCCGACCCGCGGCTCCCGTTCGGAGGCATCAAGCAGTCCGGATACGGACGCGAACTGTCGGCGCTCGGCATTCGGGAGTTCATGAATGCCAAGACCGTGGTGGTGGCGTGATGCAGAACATCGTGGTGACGGGTGGCAGCGGAAAAGCCGGCCGTGCGGTCCTCCGGGAGCTGCACGAGCACGGGTATCGCGTGAAGAACGTCGACATCGAAGCCTCGCGCGATCCCGACGCCGCTGACCTCATCGTGGACCTCGCCGATCTCGGCCAGACGTGGGAGGCGCTCCGGGGTGCCGACGCGGTGGTGCACCTCGCGGCTGTGCCTGCTCCGAACATCCTCACCGACGCCGAGACGTTTCGGATCAACACGCTGTCGACCTACCACGTGTTCTCGGTGGCGGTCGAGATGGGACTCGAACGGGTCGTCTGGGCGTCCTCGGAGACCCTCTTGGGGCTGCCCTTCGACCGGCACGATCCGGCCTACGCGCCGATCGACGAGCAGCATCCGCTGTGGCCGGAGTTTCACTACGCATTGGCGAAGCTGGCGGGGGAGACGCTCGCCGACCAGTTCGCCCGTTGGTCGGGGATCCCGTTCATCAGCCTTCGCTACTCGAACGTCATGGAAGGACACGACTACGCCCGCTTCGCCGGCTTCCAGGACGATCCCGCGATGCGCGCCTGGAACCTGTGGGGCTACGTCGATGCGCGCGACGTCGCCCAGTGCACCCGCCTGGCACTCGAGGCCGACGTGACCGGCCACGAGCCGTTCATCGTCGCGGCGGCCGACACCTGCATGGATCGGACAAACGACGAACTGATGGCCGCCGTCTATCCGAACACCGAACACCGTGCCAACGGTCGGGGTGCCCACGAGACACTGTTGTCGATCGACAAGGCGAAGGCGGTACTCGGATACCGACCGGCATACACATGGCGCGACCACCGGTGAACGAGCGTTCACATGCGTCCCTAGGATGAGTGATCATGCAGTTCACTCCCGAACATGACCAGTTCCGGCAGGTCGTCCGATCGTTCGTCGAACGGGAGGTCAACCCGCACGTAGAGGCCTGGGAGGCGGCCGGGATGATGCCGCTCCACGACGTGTTCGGAGCCATGGGAAAGCTCGGATTCTTCGGTTTGGAATACGATCCCGCCGTCGGCGGACAGGGAGCGGACCATGGTTTCACCGTCGTGCTCGCAGAGGAGATGGGTCGGGCCGACCACGGCTCGATCGGCATGGCCGTCGGTGTGCAGGCCGACATGGCCACCCCGTCGCTCGCCAAATTCGGCTCCGACGACCTCAGAGAGCGGTATCTGACTCCCGCCCTGCGCGGCGAGATGGTGGCTGCGATCGCGGTCACCGAACCCGACGCCGGCTCCGATGTCGCCGCCATCCGAACGCGCGCCGTGCGCGACGGTGACGAGTGGGTGATCAACGGCTCGAAGCTCTACATCACCAATTCGCTACAGGCCGATTGGCTATGCCTACTGGCCCGAACCTCCGACGAGGGCGGCTATCAGGGGATGAGCCAGATCATCGTTCCGACGGATGCGCCTGGATTCGAAGTGTCGAAGAAGCTCGACAAACTGGGGATGCGCGCCTCGGACACCGGCCTCCTCACCTTCTCCGACGTTCGGGTGCCGGTCGCCAACACCATCGGTGAGATCGGGCAGGGCTTCCAGCAGCAGATGGCGCAGTTCGTGATCGAGCGCATGTGGGCCGCGTATTCGTCCGTTGGAGGCATGGACCGTGCGCTGGAGCGAACGGCCGACTATCTCCGTCAGCGGACGGTGTTCGGGCGGCCGTTGCTCGCCAACCAGTACATCCAGTTCAAGCTCGCCGAACTCGCTGCCGAGGTCGACCTGTTGCGGCGCTACAACTACGCGCTCGTCGACGCCTACGGTCGCGGAGGCGACCCCACCAGGATGGCCACGATCGCCAAGCTGAAGTCCGGGAGGCTGTCGCGCGAAGTCGCCGACTGGTGTCTGCAGTTCCACGGTGGCGTCGGCTACATGGAGGAAACCTGGACGTCCCGCTACCTCCGCGACTCGCGCCTCGGTGCGATCGGCGGAGGTGCGGATGAAGTCATGCTTCAGGTGCTGGCCCGGATGGACGGGTACACGGTCTGACCGTACCCTGGGCGCATGGCCAGACTGATCGAACTCTCCAAGCGCATCGCCGCCGAATTCAAGGAAGACTTGGGGAGCCGCATGGCCGGCTCCATCGCGTACCGCACGATCTTCGCGCTGGCTCCCCTGCTGCTGATCGCCGTGTCGATCGCCGGATTCGTCTACGAAGGTGAAGAGGCTCGCAACCGCCTCGTCACGCAGCTCGAGCCGGTCGCCGGATCCGAGGTCACCGACCTCGTGGCAGGCATCGTCGATCAGGCCCAGACGAGCCGGGGCATCAGCGGCGTGATCGGCTTCCTCCTGCTCGCCTGGACGTCGAGTGCGCTCCTGCTGGAGGTGCAGAGCGCGCTCAACGTCGTGTTCGGGATGCGCGACAAGGTGGCGGGTGGCGTGGGCGGATTCATCCGCCAGCGCCTGTCGGCCATGACGGCGGCACTCGTGGTCGGTGCTCTGCTGGTTGGCTCGATGATGGTGAACAGTTTGGTGGGCGTCATCGAGAGCCAGTTCGACATGACGGGCGGGGCGGCAGCTGCGCTGCGGATCGCGTCGCCGGTCGCGTCCCTCGCCTTGCTCGGTGGCGTGTTCGTTCTTCTCTTCCGCTATCTGCCGTCTGATCGCATCCCCTGGCGAGCGGCTCGGATCGGTGGCTTGGCGACGGCGGTGGCGTTCGTGGTGGGTTCGCTGGCCGTATCGCTGTTCTTCGATCCCGCGCGGTTCTCCAGCACGGGCTTCGCGGGCGGCTTCGTCCTCATCCTCTTCATGGTCTACGTGCTCGCCCAGATCTTCCTGCTGGGAGCTGAGATCACGAAGGTGCTGTTGCTTTCGGGCGACGCTCCGACCGGCGTCGAACCCGAACGACCGACCGAGGCACCGGTCGATCGGGTGGCGGGAGGGGTCGGTGCATTCGTCGCCGGGATCGCCGTCGGAGCCGCGCTGTTGCTTCGAGGGCGCCGCCGCTGATCAGGCCGCCATCTCGGCGGGTTCGTCGAGGAGGCGCTGGCCGGCATGGATGAGCGTCAGGGCCAGGCGCCGTCGCAGCGGCGGACTGGGTCTGACCAGGTGGTCGATGATGTGACGTTCGTCGAGACGGAGCACGAGGTTCTGGGCGCGAGCTTTCGGGACGTCGGTGAGGTGGTGCAGGTTCATGGGGACTTCCTTTCGTCAGGACCGGCCAGGAATCGACCCATGAGTCGAGCTGCCTCCGGCACGATTTCTCGACGCAGGCCGTAGACGCTGGCGTCCTTCTGTTGGTCGACGCGTACGCTGATGAGGCCCGCCGAGCGCAAGAGACCGATGTGATGGTGGAGGGTCGATTTGGCGAGGCCCAGCTGGTCGCTGAGTTCTCCGAGTGTCGCCGTCCCTTCGGCCAAGATCTTCAGGATGCGGAGCCGCCGCTCGTCTCCCAATGCCTTGTACGTGGCGACGAGCCAGCCGGGCGGGGCTGTGGGGTCGGCATCGAGGTATTCGTCACCGACCGGATAGGTGATGTGCAGGGTGTCGCCGTGTTCGGTGAGGAGCGACCAGGGTCGGATGAGCACCGACGGGGCCAGCTCCACTCGAGTGATACCGGGCTGGATGGTGTACGTCACGCCGTTGGTGGCGTGTTCGATGAGATCTTCGACCGGTAGCGCGAGCGCCAATCCCCGGAGACCCGCCGCCGAACGCTCGGCGGCTTCGAAGAACGGTTCCAGATGCGGCTCAACCGACTCGTAGAACCTGCGATAGGCGCGCGACAGGCGTTCGCCCAGCCCGTTTGCGGCTGCGGTGAACAGCCGCTCGGCGACGACTGAGACCTTCTCCTCGCTCTCGGCGAGCACCGCAGCTTGCGCATCGACGTCACCCTTGGCGGCGAGGCGCGCCGTGTCCGCGTCGCCGTGATAGGCGAGGTCGAGAACGAGTTCGAGAATGCGCTCGGATGCCGTGGTGGCCAGCGCGCCCAGAAAGCCGTCGAGTGTGCCATCTCCCACGGCTCCGACCAGAGCCACCGCCGTGAGATCTCCGCCCAGCTCGGTCAGCTCTGCAGCCAGATCGTCCGGTACGTCTCCACGCAGTACGGAAAACCAGTCCTGGCCGAGTTCGAAGTTGCTGCAGTCGTCGTGCTTGCCCGACCACAGCGCGACGAGGAGTTCGTGACCGGGGGAGGTCACGATGTCCACCTGCACGCGTGGCCGCTGGCGGGTGAAGTCTTCGACAGGAGTCATGTCGTCCTAACTCGCTCGTACTGTTCGAAATATATCGAATGTGCGGAGCAAAGTCAAACTAATTCGAATGTGATCTGACAGGCTATTCGGCGACGTCGAGCCGGATGGTGGTCGTATAGACCACCATCCCGTCCCAATACCAGCGGCCGATGATCGTGTGGCGACCCGGAGCGAGCTTCCCGATCGTTCCCGAAAACGACCGCACCGACATCGTCCCCGCCGACGATTCGGTCACGGCCAACGCCACCGCTTGCCCGTCGATGGTCACGGTCACGGTCGCGTCGGCGAAACGGACGTCGTCTCCCGCCTGGAATGCGCCCTCGTAGAACCAGCCCTCGGTGATGAGGTATTCGTCGACGTTGGGCGCGGCGACGGTCACGGAACATGAGGTCTGGTCCGCATTGCACGAGCCGCTGAACGGAAGCGCCAAGTCGAGCCGCTGGTGGACGAGGACGTGGGGGAGCCCGATGGCGCGCGTGAGGAAACTGGACATCTGCGCACGGGTGACGGGGCGGTCGGGACAGTAGGCATCGGGTCCACACCCGAACGTGATACCGGCCGCCGCAATGGCGTTGATGTCGCGTTCGAAGATCGAGTCGTCGTCATCGGAGAAGGCGTCGACGCCAGAAACGGGAACGTTGAACGCGCGGCGGAGGAAGGCGGCCATCTGTCCCCGGGTCACCAGGTCGTTCGGGCAGTACCGACTGGCGGTTCCCGAACACCCAACGGTGATGCGAGCCTCGGCGATGGCGTTGATGTCTTCCTCGAAGATCGAGTCATTGTCATCGAAGAAGTAGTTCGTCGACGAGGCGGGGAGGCCCAGGGAGCGACGCAAGAAGGCGGCCATCTGGCCGCGTGTCACGGATCCGCTCGGACAGAACCGGTCGTTGACCGGAGGGTTACACCCCCGGGTGATGCCGGCGGCCGCGATCGAATCGATGTCCGCCTCGTGGATGCTCGTGTCGTCGTCGACGAAGTAGCCGTTGGGCGGCAGGTGATCGGCAGCCACGGGGAGGGCCGGCACCATACCGACGGCGAGCGCCACGATGGTGACCAGGCGTCTCACGTGAACGTCACCGTGGCGAGCACACCGTTGATGACGGGCACCGACTCGGCCGAACGGGCCGCTCCACCGAGCACGACATACAGGCAGAACGGCCGCCCGTTCACCGAGAAGAACCTCTGCAATCCCGCTTGGCCGGCCAGGGGTCGTTGCATGCGGTTCGGGTCGAAGTCCTCCGGGCTGAGCGGCCACGGCACTTCCGGGTCCGAAAACAGTGCGGTTCCTGCTTCGGCCGGGCCGTACTCGAACAAGACGACGAGAACGTCGTCGCGCCGCATGATCTCGACGGCGCCGCCTCCGAAGTCGCCCCGCTCAGGGGGGAGGGGCCAGTTGGCGAGGTGGACCACCGTCGTCACCACCTCGTCCGGGTCGCCTCCGATGGACGCGGGAGCCTGGTCGCGCCGGAAGAAGTCGGCTTCCCAGCCGGCCGGCAGGTCGACCGAGACGCCGTGGCCGGAGATGCGGGCCATCAGGACACCACCCCGAGCAGGCCGATCACCGCCACCGCACCGGCCGCGGCGCGGACGAGGCGGTCTCCGAGCGGTGCGGCGGCCTGGAGCCGGCGGTGGAAGAGGCGGAGTTGGTCGGCCGTACGGACCCGCCCGACCGCCAGCAGAGGCAGAGCGCGCGCCAGACCGAACCAGGCTCCGACGCCGATGGCAGCTACGACGGAGCCTGTCAGCGCGGCGAGGGCAATGGTGGCGTACGTCGCCGCGGTCGGCACGATCGTCACGACGCCGAACCCGAGCTGGGCTCCGAACCCGCCTCCATACACCCAGCTGCGATAGGACAGCCAGTCTTCGTTGACCTGTCGATGGATGGTTGGGAGCGACCACGTCGAGGCGTCGACCGCCAGCGCGATCACGCCGACCACCGCAACGGCGGCTGCCACCGTCTGGTCGGCTGGTTGCCAGGCAGTCACGATGAGCGTCCCGGCGACACCGGCCACGAGCCCAAGGGCCGCTCCACCCACCACGGACCCGACGACGTACCACGTGGCCGTTGCGCCCCATCGGTTGTTGCGAGCCCGCTCACCGAGCGGGTGGATGCTCGACAGCATCGATTCTCCTCAGGGTGACCAGCTGGATCGAAGGGCGGCGAGCGGCGCCAACACGAGTGCGGCCATGAACGGGATCATGCGCCATCACCCGCTTCCGGTGCGCCGTCCGGGTAGAGGCTCGGATGGCCCGGCTCGATGCCGGCACGCCTGAGCTGCTCATCAGCTCGCTGTTCTCGTGCGTCGCCATCGTTGCGGCGGCGTGTCGTAGCGGCTTCGGAGTCGGCCATCGCCTGCGTCAGGAGGCTCCGCACCTGTCGCCACGACGTCGCGGATCCTTCGCCGGCGATGCGGCCGGACGCACCGTCCACGAGGATGAAGTAGGGCGAGACCGGAATGGCGAAGTCTTCCCAGGCGGTCGATGACATGACGAGCGGGATGTGCGGGGGGGCCAGGCTCGCCAGCGCGGCTTCGCTCTCATGTTCCAGGCTCTTGGTCACGATCACGAGCCGGGTGTCGGTGCCGGGAAGCTGCAGGTCTGCGTTCCGAGAAAACTCCTTCCAGAACGCCGCGCAGGTTGTGCATCCACTGGACATGAAGGCGAGGAGCGTGGCGTGGTCGGTACCGGTGACTGCGATGTGGCGAGCGGTGCCGTCGAGCTTGGTGCCCGTCAGGTCGACGGCCGGCGGGGCGTCTTGGCGGGGTGTGGCGACCCCCGGCTGTGTCCGCAATGGCCCCCCCCCCCCCCCGCC
>JBFKPQ010000050.1:0-15663 GCA_041628225.1 Acidimicrobiia bacterium
CAGTTGCTCCCGTTGAAGGGAACCGAGGCTGCGTGGACCGACAGGAGGCCGCCACCGGCGAGAGTGCCGTTCAACAGCACGGTGTCGGGTGCGTCCACGTCGATCGTCTCGCCGGTATCGCCGAGCTTCCACTGCGGAACCTGAGTCGCCACCGACGCTGAGACCTCTACCAGGGGCCCCACGCAGTAGGTGACGTAGTCGATGGTGTGGCCGGCGGCGATCGTCACGAAGTTTGCACCGTTGTCGGCGTTGCCCATCCATGCGCTGCGGGAATCGCTCCTGCCGGCCCCGCCGGCCAGCAGCGACACGTTGACCGAAACAAGGTCACCCAGCCAGCCTTCGTCGTGGAGTTCCTTGATGTACGTGAGCGACGGGTCGTGGCGCCCCTGAAGCCCGACCGCCGTCACGACGCCCTTGGCGCGCGCCAGGGAGGCCATCTCCTGCGCCTCGCCCAGGTTGGCGCCCAGTGGCCACTCGCAGAAGACATGCTTGCCGGCTTCGAGGGCAGCCATCACCACCTCATGATGATGAGGCACCCTGACCACCGCGGACACGATGTCGATGTCCGCCTGTTCGGCCATCTCGCGGACATCGTGATAGACGCGGTCGATGCCGTAGGCGTCGCCAGCAGCCGCAGCCGACTCAGGACGACTGGTACACAACGCCACCAGCTCGACCTGTTCGATCCCGCGCAATGCGGGTATGTGGGCCACCGGACCCCACCCCCGGCCCGCGGCGTCGGCGCCGACCAGGCCCAGTCGCAAACGCTGTGTCATCGTTGTCCGCGCGCGAGTTTCTTCACCGGATGAGGGTAGCCGGGCGAGCAGCGCCGGCGTCGTGGCCTCCGCTCCGCTCCACACGATCTCAACCCGTATCCTCCGGAGAAGCAGGCTCTTCTGTCCACGGACATCGAGTCGATCCCCGCAGCGCCCACCACCCAAACTCTGGTAGCGCGGTATCCAGGCAGCTGGTGGAAGGTCTCTTCGCCTGAAACGGTGGCAGTTCCCTGGCGACACCACGCTCGCGGGTCAGCTTCGGCCGGTCGACCGGGTAGCGTGCTGCCGGTGACGACACCACCCACCGGAACCACTTCGTTCTTCTTCACCGACGTAGCCGGATCGACACGGTTGTGGGAGTCCGACCGCGACGGCATGGCAGCCAGCCTCGAGTTGCACGACCGGATCCTCCGGACTGCCATCGCGGACTGCAACGGCTACGTGTTCTCCACGGCCGGCGACGCCTTCGCAGCTGCCTTCCCTTCGGCAGAGGCCGCCCTCGCCGCTGCCACTCGGGCTCAGCTGGACCTGCTGGCCGCCACCTGGCCCGGACCGGCGATCAAGGTCCGCATGGGCATCCATACCGGCGAAGCGGAGGAACGAGACGGCGACTACTTCGGGCCGGTGCTCAACCGGGCCGCCCGCATCATGTCGGCCGGCCACGGAGGCCAGCTGCTCGTCTCTTCGGTGACGGCCGAACTACTGACCGGGTCGGTGCCGGCGCCCGGCCGACTCGTCGATATCGGTCTCCACCGTCTCAAGGACCTCGATCGTCCCGAGCAGCTCTTCGAGCTCCGCCATCCCGACTTGCCCGATATCACCGATCCCATCAAGACCGGCGACATCCGCTCCACGAATCTTCCGGAGCAGCTCACCTCATTCGTCGGACGGTCCCAACAGCTCAGCGAGGTCGGTCAACTCATCTCCGAGCACCGGCTGGTCACGCTCACGGGGGTGGGCGGGACCGGCAAGACCCGGTTGAGCCAAGAGGTGGCCCGAGCCGCTACCGAGGCCTTCGCCGATGGGCTGTGGCTGGCCGAGCTGGCCCCGGTCACCGATCCGTCGCTCATCCTGGCTGAGATCGCCGACATCTGGGGGCTCCGGGCCGGTGAAGGCGCCGATCTCGCATCGGTCGTGCACACCTACCTCGCCGACAAGCATCTGCTGCTCGTGGTCGACAACTGCGAGCACGTCCTCGACACGGCCTCCCACCTCATCGGCGAGATGCTCCAGGCGGCCGCCGGACTGAGGGTGATCGCGACGTCCCGCGAATCGCTCGGCGTACCAGGAGAGCTGGTGTATCACGTGCCATCGTTGGCGGTGGCGGCCGACGTTCAACACGCGATGGACTCGGAGGCCGTCCGGCTGTTTCTCGACCGAGCCCGGACCGCCCGGCCCGACTTCGACCCGACCGATGAAGACCTGGGCGCCATCCTCCGCGTCTGCCAGCGAATCGACGGGATTCCGCTCGGTCTGGAGCTGGCGGCCGCCCGCCTGCGGTCGATGGATCCGCTCCAGCTCGCCGAACGTCTCGAAGACTCGTTCCGGATTCTCGGTTCCAAGGCGGCGCTGCCCCGCCACCGCACGCTCAACACGACCATCGAGTGGTCGCATGACCTGCTCAAGCCGGAGAGCCGAACGGTCTTTCGCCGGCTGTCTGTGTTCGCGGGTGGCTTCGACCTTCTCGCCGCCGAAGCGGTGTGCGCCGACGAACTGATCGAGGAGTGGGAGGTCATCGACTGGCTCGACGACCTCGTCGACAAGTCACTGGTCATCGCCGACCACGAAGCCGGCGGCGGCACCCGGTTCCGAGCGCTCGAGCCGATCCGTCAATTCGGATTCGAACGGCTGAGCGAGGCCGGCGAAGACGAAACGATCAGCGCTGCCCATGCCCAGTACTACGCCGACCTGTGTCGACGTGCCGAGCCGGGGTTGCGCGGGCCGAGTCAGCTCGAGTGGTACGACCGGATCGACACCGAGTACGACAACATCCGAGCCGCTCTGAGTTCCCTGCTGGGGGCGGGTGACATCGATGCATACCTCGACACCTGTTGGAACCTCGCCTACTACTGGCAGCGGCACGGTCTCCACCTGGAGGGAATCGACTTCCTCACGAGCGGCCTCGAATCTTCCTACGACGCCGAACTCCTGCGTCAGGTCAAGGGCTGGTTCGAGGCGTCGTTCTTGGCGCTCGACATCACCATGCCGATCTCGGTCCAGTACGGTCGCAACGCCGTCGACCTGGCCGAGCAACTCGGTGACCCTCACTCTCTTGGCCGAGCCCAGCTGATTCTCGGCGTGGCCTTCAAGAACACCACCAACGAAGACGAGGAAGGTGAGCAGTGGGTCCTGGCGGGCGATGCCCTGCTCCGAGAGAACCCAGAGCCGAGCTGGTACTCCGACCCGGTGTGGGATGAAGCCAACCTGGACCTGACTCGAGGTGCGTTCTATCCGTACGAGCATCCGGATCGGCAAGCGTTGTTCCAGCGGTCGATCGAGGGCATGTCCGCGGTCGGCGATGCGGCCGGCGTGGTCCGAGCGCAGATCATCAGCAACTTCCTCACCGGTCTCGTCGACGACGACTGGGTCTTCGACAATCTCAGCCGAGCCGTCGACGCATCACGGAAGACCGGATTCCGCCAGGAGCTGGGCCATGCGTTGTGGTTTTGGGCCGGGCATTTGTCCAGGCGGGGCGGACAAGAGGAGGCAAGGGAATCCATGCTCGAAGCCGAGGTCATCCTCGGCGAGGTCGGCGACACGCCGTGTGAAGCGGGCGCCGCACTCACCGCAGCAGGGGTGGCGTTGCAACTCGGTCGGCTGGATGAGGGCCTCACCGACCTGATCCGTGCTGCCCGAAGGATCCTGGGTCTCGAGCAGCGCAACAACATCCACCGAGTGGTCGACTGGGCGACTGCCTCGGCGCTCGAACAGGGAGATCTCGAATTGGCCGGGCGTCTCTTGGGCCGGGCCGAGACGCATCAATGGGGCGGCCCCCGGCTGGAGCAGCTGCCGGTGTACCGCGAGCGCCTCGAAACCGCACTCGGCGACGGGCTCGAAAAGCTGGTCGCCGAGGGTGCTGCATTGAGCGATGACGAGGCGGTCCACGCATTTCTGGAGTGGGCAGACCGATAGACCCACAAGGCCGGTCCCCGTGGCTTCTCGAGATCGACCGAGCACTCGTGGCTTCTCCGGTCGAACGCGGTGGCCCATTTCGCGTCGGTACGCGGTGGGCGACCGTCGTGACTGGCACGAGCGCCGGACAATGGGTGCATCCGGCGGCCCCGCTCGGACGGGATTCGCCAACCGATCGGGCTCTTCCGACGCGACGTCGACGGTCTACTGGTCTCTGAAGTCTTCCCTCATTTCACCAACCGCTTGGTCGTGGACGAGGATTTCCTCCAAGCCCTTGTTGAATTCCTCGACGATTCCCCATTTGAAGAAGGCGCGTGCACTTGGTGAGAGGCTGGACATCTTCTGGGTGAGCCGCTCGCGGTCGATCCAGAATTCCCCTCGAGAGTCGGAGTCGAGGTCGGCTCGCCAACCGCAGACGCTGCTGAGTGATTCCTCCATGAGGGGACGCTACCCGACGGCCGCTTCGGAGTTGACGTGCGTCACCCATCGCTGAGGTGGTGACTCGCGAGGCAAGGGGCCCGGCGACCCCGGAGGAGGGCGCACCTCAACACACGATTCGCTTCCGAGACTTCGCCGGCAGCATGCCGTTGACTCGTCAACTGGAATTCGTCCAGCAGCCGAACTCATCTGCGCCGTCGGGGCTCTCGCCTCAACCACTCCGGCTCCTCGCCGCCCGTCGGGTGCACCATTGAAGGAGGCACGCTCTCTGGAACGTTGACGGTGACCCGCCGAGAAGAACGTGATCTGGTCGGCGAAGCTGATCGTCCCCGGCGTCGCTGCTGATGACCAGGTCTTGGGATCGTCGGCCGCTGCCACGGGCCCACGGCGCGTTCGTGTGGTGCGTCGGTCCATCCTCGAGGTGGCGGTCTGAGGCCAGTAAGCGCCGAGAGCGAAATGGTTGGGTAGCATCAGCAGACACCATCAAGGGGAGGCATGGAGAATCTTCGACCCATGGAACGACGCATCCGCGCAATGCGAGAAGAAGGGATGCAGGCCCGCCACATAGGAGAGCGGGTTGGTCGGAGCCCCGCCCAGGTCGAGCGCATCTTGCAATGGATGACCATTCCGCGCAGCGGTCCTCCGCCGCGGCGATCGCCCCGCCCGATCGAACTCCGGGTGCTGGCTCTGCGGGCGGCCGGGGAAACCCACGCCGAGATCGGTTCCCGGTTTCGACGCAGCGCCCGATTCATCCGGCAAGTGGAGGGCCTCGCCCATTACCGACTGGGCCTGCAGTTGCTGAGCTCTGAAGGATCCGACCGTGAGGCGACAGCATGAGCGCCACTCGTTTGATGGTGTGGATCGATCAAGACCTGTGCACCGGTGACGGCATCTGCGAAGAGATCGCTCCGGATGTCTTCGTGGGTCGCGACGACGGCCTGTGGGTCGTGAAAGAAGAAGCGAAGCACTTCGGTTCCACGATCGTCTTCGACGCAGCCGATGGTGACGGCCACGGCCCCGAAGGCGCCCGCGGAGTGGCCCGAGTTCCCGATGCCCAGATCGACGACGTCATCGAAGCTGCCGAGGAATGCCCTGGCGAGTGCATCATGATCGAGCCCTACGACCAGCAGCTCATCGACGAGCGGGGCATCTAGACAGCACACGTCGGCCCTCGACAGCATCGCTACTGCACGCCTGGGCACCAGCCGCAGAACCGGCCGGAGGTACCCGGTAGCGCCCCGGAGCCGAATGCGGTTGCGCGCTGTGTCCTGAAGTGGGCGGCGACGGCCGCGTGAATGGTTCGACGATCGACGAGATGAAGTTCGTCCGAACGGGATCGGCCGCGGTCGATGGGTGATGACCTCGGTGCCGCCTCGGCGAGCGACGTGAGGTGCACCCGCTCGGCTAGTCGTCGGAACCGTCTTGGCTCGTTCGCTCTCGGCTGCGCCGCTGTCGCTCCTGGTCGCGCCGTTGATCGTCTTGCCGTCGTTCTTGCTGGCGTTCCCGCTCAGCCTGTTCTCGCTCTTCGAGACGCTGTCGGTCGGCGCGTTCTCGCGCTTCCTGGCGCTCACGCTCGTGGCTGGCTCGCTCTCGGCTGCGCTGCTGTCGCTCCTGGTCGCGCCGTTCGTCGTCTTGCCGTCGTTCTTGCTGGCGTTCCCGCTCAGCCTGTTCTCGCTCTGCAAGACGCTGACGGTCGGCGCGTTCTCCCGCTTCCTGGCGCTCACGCTCGTGGCGCTCGGACCTCTCCGATTCTGTCTCCAAGACTCGCTCCCGTGTTCCGAATCCCGCGTGTGGCCACCCCTCAGGCTAGCGAGCCGGGTGAACCTCTCACCGGTCGCGGCGGCAACCACGGTCGCTTCTTGGGATGTTGCTTCGCCCGCCGCACATCGAGAGGGCCGATCCCATGAGCGCCCACCCGAACGCCTGGTGCCACAGGGGATCTCGGCGTGTTCGATCGACCCTTCGTTGGGGCTCGTCGGCGAGCCGTGGTCACGAGGCGGCGTCGCCGGAGGAGGTACGACAACACCTGTGCGTACTGCTCGGGGCGAACGCCCAGGTGAGAGGCGAGTGTTCTGGCCGACCCGGCCTTCGGCGGGCGTGGGTGGCGCTTCTGCCACAGGTTTGGTCCTCTGGCCTCACGCCGCATCACACAGAGGTCGGTAGCCGAGCTTCAGCCAAGCACGACAGCGACGAATCGGTCCGCTACGTCAGGCGACCACAGCGCGACGACGGCCCCTCGCCGATTGGATGCTCAGGTGTGCTTTGGCGTTTCCTCGACTGATCGGGCCGCCTTGTACTCCTCGCAGACGCACTTCGGTACCGTGCACGGCTGGCCGTTACCGCGGTGTTCGACCTTCGGGTGGCCGCACCCAACGCAGCGCCTTCGCATTCCGTCGTGCCGGCTCCGGTCTTTGCTCGCCATGGTGACCTCCGCTCTGTATGAGGTGATTGGTCCGAGTCACCGAGGGCCGCGACCGTCAGGGGCCTTGGCCGACCGTGACGCGGAGCGAGTGGTGAGGTTGTTCAGCGCACGTCGCTGCCCGGGTCTGCCGTTCCCGAGCGGCCCGTGTCGGGTCGGCCGGGAACGGCTGCCGGGGGCGCTAGCGGCGGACGGAACGGGGCTTGGCCTCGTTGACGGTGATGCGTCGGCCGTTCCATTCGTGGCCATCGAGCTTTTCGATGGCTCGGGCGGCATCTGTGCGGTCTACCATCTCGACGAACCCGAACCCACGGGATCGACCGGTGTCCCGGTCGGTGATGACCGATGCCGATTCGAGTGCGCCGTAGTCGGCGAAGAGCGTCCGAAGGTCGCTTTCGGCCGCGTCGAAGGGGAGATTCCCTACGTAGATGTTCATGAAGATTCCTCTCCTTGTGGGCGGCGTGGTTCGCCGCCCTGGTGGGTGTTCCGGAACCGACTCTTTCGCAGTCCAGTCCGAAGAAGGAGAGAGTGAGTCGCCGCCGAAGCAGCTACCAGAACCTTACACCGCGCAACGCGCTATCTCGCCGTCTGAGCGTCACCGCGGCCGATCGCCGGCGGACCGCCGGATGACGAGGCCGTCCGTCAGCAGGGATTCAGGTCCTTTGCGGCCGGTTCCTTGGTGGTCCTTGGCTGCGCCCTCAGGTCGTACCAGAAGACCGTGAGGATGAACCCGGTAACCGGCTCGATGGTGTGGTCTGGCACGGCGCCCATAGCGGCGTAGAACCCGACGGCACCCGGGTCCGAGACGATTTTCATGCGGTGGCTCATCGTCGCCGCCACAGCCACCGCGTGGTCCCAGAGGGCGCGGCCATGACCCTGGCCGATGCGTTCGGTCCGCAGGAACATCCGGAGCAGTTCGACGTGGTCCTCTCGTTCCCGCAGTTCGTAGAACCCGGCGATACCCGCCTCGTCGTCCAGAACCCAGGTGGGGTGAAGGTGCGGAGGGTCGGAGGCGGCTAGCTCGTCAACTAGAGCCTGATAGGCCTCCGGATGATGCTGGTCGTGGCCCGAGTACCGAATTCCGGCCAGGGTGAGGGAATCCAGTGTGGCTCGATCGTCGGGTTTCGCTCTGCGCCACGGCATCCACGCCTCCATATCGCCCGATCGGACCCTAATGCCGAAGAAGGGCACGAGTTACGCGTTGTGACTTGGCTCGGCGCCAGCTCCGAGGACCGAAGGGGGTGAGATCGGAAACTCGGCCGAAGGATCCGATGGTCAACCGATGCGGTGTTTCATGTTTCGACCGAGAACAGCCTGGCCGGCTCGGCGAATCCCTTGAGGTCGATCTCGCCGAGTTCGGAGAAGCCGAACCCTTTGCCGATCGCCAGGTCGCGGACGGTGCCGGCGACGAGCGTTTGGCCGCCCGCGGCGTGGGCGCAGATTCGGGCGGCCAGGTTCACCGAAGCCCCGAAGATGTCAGACGATTCTTCGACTGGCTCTCCGGCCGATATCCCGATCTTGATGCGGAGGTTGTCGACCTCGCTGCACGCCCGGTGTATTTCTGTCGCTGCCCGGAGCGCCTTGGTGACGGAGGCGAAAGACGCGAGGACACCGTCACCGGTGTGCTTGACTTCCGAGCCGGAGAACTCGGCGAGGCAGCCGCGGACGATCGTGTCGTGGCGCCGGACCGCCTCGACGGCGGTATCGTCCCCGTGCTCGGTGCTGAGAGAGGTCGAACCCTCGATGTCGGTGAACATGATCACCCGCAGCCCGCTGTCGAGTTTCCCGTCGTCGAGCACGACGCGGTCGGCTTGGTCGGTATCCATCGGGCCGAGGAACGCCGACATGGTGGGCGCATCGAGCTCAATGACGCGGTGCGGCATGAGCCCGTGTGACGCCTTGTGGCACGCTTTGAGCGACTCGGCGTCGGGGGCCTCAGCCAGGCAGAAGGACTTGCCGTCCGGAAGGTTGAGCCAGTACGACACCCACCTGACTCCGAAGGCGTCCTGCATCTCGAGATCAGCACGGTGGGCCGCCTCGATCTCTTCAGGCGTCGCGTCGCCGAGGCCAGGGTGGACGTCCATGAACATCGGCATGCGGGCAGTCTATGACCTAGGAGCCTTCGATGTCCGAGCGGAGGACCGCGGCACGAAGTGACCACGACGCAGGCGAGGCCCCGGCGTTCCTGCGGTGTGAGCACCCGGTGGCGCCGCGGCTAGGTCGGTGAGCTGGTCCACCGGCCGGGGCAGCCGTCGCAGTCTCGTCAGACTCGGTCTGGGGGTTCGCCGTCTACCAATCGGCGCGCATCGTCGGCGAGGACGACTCCCATCAAGCGTCGCGGCTCGCCCGACGTCCGCAGTCGGACGATCTCGACATCATCTCGAGCTCCCGCAACCGCCGCTCGAAGCCCATCAGCTCTACGTCGGACTCGTCGCTCACCCGGGAGCCGGCATGGCTGCGGGCCGGCGCCGGCAACATACCGGCCGATTGATACAAGCCACACGCCGACGCTTCCAGTGCCGCCTGCCGAGCGCGGCCCCCTAAATGCAGGCTGCAGACGGTCCGCTCAGGTCGTCGGCGGGTCTACGCTACGCCCCGAATGGCCCAGGCCCGGGCGGTGAGGGCGACCGCCTCGGTGGTGGGGAGTTCGGCGCGGAGTCGCTCCTCGAGACGGCGGCGGTCGGACGGGTCGAGCGATGCGACGTAGCTTGGAGCGGGTCCCTGGGCGCTCAGGAACGGCTCCCAAAACGCTTCGAAGCTCGGGAACTCCATCGGCATCTCGAGCGCGGCCACCTCGTGCCGACCGAGGCCAGCAGCCGAGAACAATTCTTCGAGCGGCTCCGGACGGCACAGCGGAAAGCGGACCGCCTCGTCGAGGTGGGAGATCGACGGATCCAGCGCCAACGCGGCGTCCCAGAACTTCCGGATCATCTCCATGTCGTCTGCGTAGTCCCACAGATACGTCGCCACGGTTGCGCCGGAGCGTGCCACCCGCCGCATCTCCCGGACCGCGAGGTCGGGTTCCGGCACGAAGTTCAGGGCGATCCCGCTCACGACCGCATCGAACTCGTCATTGCCAAACGGCAGGGCCTGGGCATCGCCGACCCGAACATCGGCTCCGGCGGGTAGCCGCTCTCGGGCCGCGTCGACGAACTCGGGGGACGGGTCGATGC
The DNA here is from genome assembly GCA_041628225.1 of Acidimicrobiia bacterium. Lineage (GTDB taxonomy): Bacteria > Actinomycetota > Acidimicrobiia > Spongiisociales > JAENVV01 > JBFKPQ01. Next base: position 9,939 of record JBFKPQ010000050.1, read on the forward strand.
CGGCCAGCATCGCCGGCGCCGCCATGGCGGCGATGGCTGCGGTCAGCGCGCCCGTGCCGCACCCGACGTCGAGCCACCGGGCGCCTGGCCAGGCACGTCCAGCCACTCCAAGAACCGGTGTGCCATACCCCGGCTCCACCGACCCATGTAGTGCTCGTACCCGACTCCGCCATCCCAATTGTCCATGAGGCGACCATATCGGGTCGACTGCGCCAGACCGGCCCGCGATCGATTCCTTCCCACGGAACGACCATCGAAGCGTAGGGTTGGAGGGGATACGGGACTATGGGTTGCCGAGCGACGGGCACCGTCGCACGCTTCGGTCTTCCGACCCCTTACGGTCAGGTCGAGATCCCGGCTGCGGTGCCAACCGCTGTGCAGGCGCCACTCGACATACGAGTGCAAACCACCTCGGGCGAGACGCCTTCGATGGGAGGCGAAGGATCTCCAGTCCGCCCAGGAGCTCCTGCGTGGAACACCCCGTCCCTGGGCCAATGTGGGAGGCAATCGTGAGACACAGAATGCCGTCTGGGACCAGACGGATCCCCAAACTCGGAGCCGGGTCGGTGCTGGCCATCGCCGTGGTGCTCACCATGGTGACCGCGGCCGCGGCCATGCATGTGGCGGGGCCCGAATTCGAGATCGAAGGCAATACCGCAGTAGACGATGCAGCCAAGGACTGGGCCAACGTCCTGCCCGAACCGATCGACGACGGGCACGACGCCATCCTGATCCAGGATCCGCACTCGAAGATCAAGCCGAACGTCGACAACGACTGGTTCGCCAAGGGCGGAAAGTTCGACAACCCGGCCGGCTGGACGATCCTCAAAGCGACGGGGCCGGCGCAGAACGAGCTGACCAACATCTTCGCCGACCTCGTGCTCACGGGGACCGACGGAGACACCTGGATGATGCTCGGCATGGAGCGCACCAAGACCAGCGGCACGTTCGACCTCGACTTCGAGGTGAATCAGACCGGCTGGAACGGAGCGAGCGGCACGCTGGTGAGGACCGAAGGTGACGTGGTGGTCGGCTTCGAACTGAAGGGCAACCCGACCGATCCACAAGAAGACCTCGATGTGCTGGTCCTCGTCTTCGACCCGCCGGGCGGCGCCGACCTCACAGGAGCGAACTGCACGACGACGTTCGCGCAAGGTGGCGTCGACTCCGTGGTACCGGGCAGTGACGCCTGCGTCGGATATGGCACCACGCAGTACAAGATCGTCTTCAAGGCCAGCGCATCGATCGCACCCGACTTCGACGGCGACACCAACCCGGACCTCGTTGCGACCATGAACCCGGTTGCGTTCACGGCCGACTTCACGTCGTACGACTCGGGCGGCGCGCTCCGGACCCAGATCCCGGCGTTCCAGTTCGCCGAGGCGGCCATCAACATGACGGCCCTCGGCCTCGCACCAGGCTGTGCCGGGTTCGGATCGGTGCACGCCAAGAGCCGCTCGTCGCTGGAACCCGGTTCGGACCTCAAAGACCTGGCCGGCCCGGAGACGTTCTCGGTCACGTGTGGCATCTCGGGTACCAAATACAACGACTCGAACGCCAACGGCGTCATCAACGACGGTGAGCCCGGCCTCGAAGGTTGGACGATCAAGCTGTACAACGACAACGACGGCAACGGTCTGCTGAGCGCCGGCGACACGCTGCATTCGACGGACACCACCGACAGCAACGGTGGGTTCTCGTTCTCGGCGGATCTCGCGTTCGGCGACTACCTCGTCTGCGAGGTTGCCGACAGCCTTGCCAGCGGATGGACGCAGTCGTTCCCGACGGGCAACACCATCTGCGAGAACGATGTGGTCGATTCATCGCTGGCTCCAGCGGGATACGCGGTGACGATCGGGCTGGGAACCGGAGAACTTCTGCTCTACGAAGACCAGGACTTCGCCAACTACCTGTCCGCCGACCTCGACGTCACCAAGACCGGAACGATCAGCTACACGGCGAGTGTGACCAACAACGGACCTGCGGCTGCCACGAACGTGATGCTGACCGACGACCTGCCAGGCGACCTCGCCTGGTCGGTGACGTCCGAAGACATCGCCAACGCCTGCACCATCGACGGCAACAACACACTCACGTGTGACGTGGGCACGCTGGCCGACGGAGCCACCTTCTCGGTGACCGTGACGGCCACGATCGCCGATGAGGACAGCGCGGACCGCGGGGTCAACTGCACGTACGGTCTGCTGGTGGGCAACGGCGCGTCGGCGACCACCGACCGTCCCGACTCGGACATAACGAACGATGCGGACACAGCGAACATCTGCGAAGTAGCTCCATGAGACACGACGCCCGGAGCGCGCTCCGGGCCTGAAACATCTGTGGGTCCCATCCGGCTCGGATGGGACCCACGTTTTGGCCAGTGGCTGGCGCGGTCAGCCCGCCAGGAAACCGAAGGACCGATTGAACAGATCGATCGGACCGAACGGGACCTCGGTCCCCGAGTCGGTGGTGGCGACTGCGCCCGTGAGGGTCGCTCGCACCTCGGCCGACACCTCGCCGGCAGGAAGCTCATCGAGGATCTCCAGCGTCCCCGCCGTGATGGGCCAGCGCGCCGCCACAACCGGATTGGGTTCCCACAGCTCGAACACGTCGTCGCAGTGGTTTGCGAAGAGATGCTTGCCGACCACCACCTCGGCCGACCACGCCACGTCGGGCAGCACCACCTGACGGGTGGCCGGATCGATGTCGGCCCGTTGGTAGATGAACAGGCCGACCATCTCGTCATCGGTCGACATCGCCCAGCCGTAGCCACACGGCCACGCCTCGGTGAACGTCGCCTGCGAGATCAGCGCCGCCAGGTCAGGTTCGGAGAGAGTGCCGGGTTCGAACGCCGTTTCGATGGAGTCGAACACGGCCACCTGCTGTTCGGACGGCTGGCAGAACCTCACGTATTCGGCCCACCTGCCCGACGGGCCGCCGGGCAGCGAATCCACGTCCACCCACCGCACGGTTCCGTCAACGGCCGATCCTGAGGTGAGCGCCGTACCGTCGGCGGTCAGGATCGACGTCGGGTCCGAGGCCGGGATCGCCGCGCCGATGGGGAACACGACAAGGTGTTTCGATTCGCCGAGGTTGGCGGACCAGCAGCCGTTGGTGGCCAGCTGCAGCTCGCCGCGGACCCCTACCGATCGGTCGCCGAAGGCCGCGAACTCGCCTTCGGCTTGGGCAGGTGCCCCGAAGCCGCCTTCATTTCCGGCCGGCTGCGTTGTCGCCACCGGCTGGGGCACGCGGGTGGTGGGCGTGGTGGTCGCAGCGTCGCCGCCACACGCACCGATCAGCACCACGAGCATCATCGCCCAGTGTTTGAACACGTTGTCCGTCGTCCTTTCCGCCCGCGGGATGCGGCCGATGGCAGGTATGACGCCGGCCGGTCGTGGATGGTTCCACGACGCAGGATGAGCTGACACCGGAGCGTCGCCGGCCCAACGTCGTCACCGTCTCGCTCGGGCATTCCCTACACTCGGCGACATGAGAGGGATCGAGCTACCGCCGCTCACCGAGGACTTCACGGCCGACCCGGTCGAACTGTTCTTCGACCTGGCCTACGTGTTCGCTTTCTCCCAGCTGGTCGGATTCCTCGTCCACGACCCCACCTGGGCGGGGGTCGGCAAGGCCACCCTGATCTTCGCGCTGTTGTGGCTGCCATGGCAGCAGCTCACCTGGGCGGCCAACGCGGTGTCCGGCAACGGCCGACCCGTCCGGCTTCTCTTTCTCGCCGCAACGGTGCTGTGCATACCGATGGCCGCCTCCACCTCGACCGCGCTCGAAGGTGGCGGACCGGTCTTCGCCTTCACCCTCGTCGGCATCATGCTGATCGGATTCGCCATGCAGACCCTCGGCGCCGTCGGCCGGGCCGATTATCGCGACGTTGTGTGGGGGTGGATCGCCCCCAACATGGTCGCCATGTTTTTTCTCATAATCGGCGCCTTCTTCACAGGTCGGGCACGCATCGGATGGTGGCTCGTCATGGCCGCCATCGTGTTGTGGGCGATGGTCAAAGCCGCCGAAGGCGAATGGCCCGTCCGCTCGGGCCATTTCGCCGAACGGCATGGCCTCATCGTCATCGTTGCCCTCGGCGAGGTCATCGTTGCCATCGGCATCCCCGTGGTGCGCGCCCTCCAAGCCGGAGAAGGTCTGTCGGCGGCCACCCTGGCGGCGCTCCTCGCTTCCGGCGTGTTCGCCGGATTGCTGTGGTGGGCCTACTTCGACCGGGTCAGCCGAGGTCTCGAACACCGCAGCTCCCAGATGGGTGGCCTGGAAATCGGCCACTTCGTCCGCGATGTCTACACCTGGGCACATGCGCCGCTGGTGGCGGGCATCATCATGGCCGCCGCCGGACTCGAAGAGGTGACCCTGCATCCGGCCGATCCCGTCCCGCTGGCGATACGGGCCATGCTGGCCGGCGGGCTGGCGCTGTTCCTGCTCGGCGTGTACCTCGCCGTCCGGCGGGCGTGGCGCGCCCACGCCACCGAACGGGTCATCGGGGCGGCGGTCATCGCCGCGATGGTCTTCTTGGCGGGGTCGCTGCCAGGCGTGGTCTTGCTCGTGCTCGTGGTGGCCGTGATGGCGGTGGTGCTGGTGACTGAACACCGCCGCATCGAACGAAGCTACCCCGGCGCTCCGCACCCGACCTAGCCCGTTCCAGGCCGGCCGCCATCGGTAGGGTCGTAGACGGGAGGAAACGATGGCGCTCGAATCGATTGCCGACGGGGTGTATCAGGTCGGACTCGGATATGTGAACTCGTACCTCGTGGACGGAGACGAAGGCGTCACGCTGATCGACACCTTGCTCCCACGCAAAGAGGGGGTCGTGGCCGACGGGCTTCGGGAGATCGGCCGGTCATTCGAAGACGTGCGAGCGATCCTGCTCACGCACTCCCACGCCGACCACGCCGGGAGCGCCGCCGCCATCAAGGCCGCCAGTTCGGCAGCGGTCTACGCGTCGGAGAGCGATGCGCCCGCCATCCGCGGCGACATGAAGCCGCCCAACCCTCCGGCGCCCTGGTACGTCCAGCCGATGGCGCTGATCGTGTCACTCCTACCGGCGCCGCCGCCAACGGCCGTCGACGTATACGTCTCGGAGTCGAACGACGTGCTGCCGGGCGATCTGCGGGCCATCGACACGCCCGGCCACACCCCGGGCCACACGTCGTATCTGCTCGACCGAGCAGGCGGGATTTTGTTCGTCGGCGACGCCGCCAAGGCCACCAAGGACGGACGGGTCGTGCGCGGCTACTTCAACCGCTCCACGACCGCCGTCGACGCAAGCTTGCGTCACATCGCCGAGTTGGACTTCCAGATGGCGGCTTTCGGCCATTCGGATCCGATCGGCACGGGGGCGGCCGCCGCGTTCCGGAGCTTCGTGGCGGCGCTCTGAACTCGTCGGCGGCCCGGTTCGGGTGACGCCATGCCGGTCTTCGACCGGGGCACGAATCGTGACCCGGGACCACCTTCGGTCCGGCTGAGAGGCGTCGCCGGCGCCGCCGCCGCCGTCCTCGCTTCGCAGGCGACACGATCGGCGTTGCACGGCCGAAGAGAGCTGAGCGGAGCGGTCCCGGCCTCCGTCGGCGAACAACCACGGCGCGGATCGGCCCGAAGGCTCAACGTGGTGTGGTAGAAGCTCATGATGGACATTCCGGAGAGGGCCCAGGTCGTCATCGTCGGCGGAGGAGTGATCGGCAGCAGCGTCGCCTACCACCTCGCA
>JBFKPQ010000051.1:0-15659 GCA_041628225.1 Acidimicrobiia bacterium
GAAAAGCCGTCGACCCACTTCGACCGTATGGCACCGACCAGCCAGTCCGCCGCGGTGACCAGACCCAACACGAGGATGGCGACGGCCACCATCTCGAAAAAGCCGCGCCGGGCGTACTCGGCGTGGCTCAACCCGGTCAGTTCGAGTGCCTCCCGACCCCCGAACAGATACGTGATCTGCACGGCGACGAACAAGCTGAACAGCACCACGAGCGCACCCAGCGCAGTGGCGACCGACACACCGGGCGCCCGCAGCCGACTGGTGTCGAGGACGGGAATGCCTGGGAACCCCACGCGCGCCGCGCGCCAGATTCCTGCGGTGACGACGGCCAAGAGAACGGACGTGATCACACGGCCCAATAGACGAGCCAACTCGATGTCGATGTCGACGATGCGTCGTACGTACGCCGCGAAGACGGCGTCGGCCGACATGAAGAGCGACAGGAAGAGCAGAAACAGGGGTATCGAGACGACCAACCCGACGGCGGGCTTGGCGAGGCGCCGCACCTGTTCGGATTCGATCCGCACCGCGTCGCTCGCCACGAAACGAACCCCTTCGGCTGCTGACCCAACGACCGTGGTGGCTCCGTGCCACGCATAGTCGGTGAGGGTCCACGCATGCACCGGGGGGGCGTCATAGCTGCGCACGATGACGACCACCACCACGAGGTATGACAAGACGGCCAGCGTGACGAGCGTGTCAGAACCCCGCCAGACCGGCGTGATCGAGAGGGCCAAACCGGCGGGCACCAACCAGCGCAATGACCACGGCCACGGCCGGCCGGGGGGACGGCCCACGATCATGACGCCGAGCCCGATGAGCATCGCGAGGGTCGCGCCCAATCCCGGCGGTCTACGGAAGGCAAGGGCGTCGACGGCAACGCCGACCGCCAGCGCACCCGCCACGGCAGGCACAACGCGTCCGAACACGGGTTGGGCCTTCGGGACAGGTGGCGGAGTGACGACGTCGGGCTGCAGAGGGTCCTCCTCGGAGACTGCCGGTTGTAACGATCTCACGCCTGGGCGAGTTCCAGCAAGAATGGTCGGGTGGACGAATCGTACTTCGAGACCCGCACCGCGGAGGTGACCCTGCGCGATGGAGGCCGCATCGTGGTCCGGCCCTTGCGGCCCGACGATCGGGAAGCGATGGTGGCCGCTTTCGAAGAGACCGGACCCACCACCAGATTCCTTCGGTTCTTGCGACCGGTCGATCACCTCTCCGATCGTGAACTCGATCATCTTCTGGCGGTCGACCATCGCGACCGCGCCGCCTGGGTGGCGATAGATCCGGAGAGCGGTCGCGGCGTCGGAATCGCCCGCTACTTCCGCGACCTCGATGCGCCGCACAGCGCCGAGGCGGCGGTCGTGGTGGTGGACGCCCATCAGGGAAGGGGTATCGGTCGGATCCTGCTGCGTCTCCTGACAGAAACGGCTCTCGCCAACGACATCCGAGAATTCGCAGCCTTCGTGCATGCCGAGAACCAGACCATGGTCAAGGCCCTCGATCGGGCGGGGGCGTCGGTCGAGCGCGACGGAACGGCCCTCAAGCTGGCCGTCCGACTGCCTCCCGACGATTTCGGAGACAGCGTCCTGCTCGACATGCTGCGGGCCGTGGCGCGAGGCGATATCCGGCCTGCCGCGCCTCAAGGAGAGCCGCCTCCCGCGTAGGGTTCAGCCATGGCAGCCTTCGCCGATTACGACCGCTACGACGCCACCGGTCTCGCCGAACTCGTTCGCTCCGACGACGTCCATCCACGCGAACTCGTCGAAGCGGCCATCGAAGCCATCGAGCGGTCCAATGCCGCGCTCAACGCCGTCATCCACAAGATGTACGAACAAGCGATCCGCCGAGCCGACGACGTCCTCCCGGCCGGTCCCTTCGCCGGTGTACCGTTTCTCCTGAAGGACCTCGGCGCCGCCTACGCCGGCGAACCCCTCACCGGTGGATCGAAGTACCTGCGCTACTACGTGCCCGACTTCGACAGCGAGGTCGTGGCGCGCTACAAGCAAGCCGGTCTCATCGTGGTCGGCAAGACGAACACACCCGAATTCGGGCTGGTCGCCGTCACCGAGCCCGAACTCCACGGACCGACCCGGAACCCGTGGGACACCGATCGCACTCCCGGCGGCTCGTCGGGCGGTTCGGCGGCGGCCGTGGCGGCGGGATATGTTCCGGCCGCGCACGCGAGCGACGGAGGCGGGTCGATCCGGATCCCGGCGTCGGCGACCGGTTTGTTCGGACTGAAGCCGACTCGCGGCAGAGTTCCTCACGGGCCGACGGTCGCCGACCCTGGGTTCGGACTGGTTCAGCATCACGCGCTCACCCGGACGGTGCGCGACAGCGCCCGCCTGCTCGACGTGGTCGAGGGCCCAGACCCGGGCGCACCGTATGTCATTCCACCGCCCGAACGACCGTACCGAGACGAAGTCGGCGCCTCGCCCGGAACCCTCCGGATCGGCTTCACGACCGACGCCCTGTTCGGCTCGGGAACGCACACGGACTGCATCCTCGCCACCGAGGCAGCCTGCACGCTGCTCGAGGATCTCGGCCACGACGTCGAGGAAGTGAAGATCCCGTTCACCAAGGAGTATCTGCCGCACGCCTTCGTGCGGATCTGGGCGGCATCGCTGGCCGGCGATCTGCAGATTCTCAGGAGCACCACGGGTGAACCGCTCACCGCCGACAAGTTCGAGCTCACCACATGGCTGCTGGCGACCATCGGCCAGAAGCTCTCCGCGGCGGAGCTCGCCGCGGACGTGGCGTTCATGCATCACGAGGCCCGTCGCGTCCAGATGGTGTGGAACGAGTACGACGTGGTCGTGACGCCCACCATGGCTCGCCCACCCGTCAGGATCGGAGAGCTCGCACCGACTCGTGCCGAAATGATCGCCATGCAGGCTCTGTCGCGCGCTCCGGTCCGGAGACTGCTCGACCAGGTCCTCGATCAGATCGCGGGCGAGAACATGGACCCCGTTCCGAACACGATGTTGTTCAACATGACCGGCCAGCCCGCCATGTCGGTTCCCTTGTTCTGGGCTGACTCCGGGCTTCCCGTCGGCGTTCAGTTCGTGGGTCGGTGGGGCGACGAGTCGACGCTGTTCAGGCTGGCTGCCCAACTCGAGGAGGCTCGTCCCTGGGCCGATCGCCGGCCCACGTGAAGAGACCCCCCGGTGGAGCGCGGAGGGTCTCTTCGAGTGGCGCGGCGCAACTGGCGGCGCACCGTGGGAACGGCTGGGCGAGGGGCTACACCCAGGCGTTCAGTTCGGCGAGGCTGGCTCGTACCTGGTCGAGCGCGGCCTGAGCAGTGAGGACGAGGTCCTCGGGTAGACCTGCGTCCAGCATGCGGCCGATTTCGGCCTCGGCGTACTCTTCGGCGTTGATGGCGGCTTTGATCACAGAGGCGTCGCCGGCGACCGCCGCTTTGACCTCCAGCCACGTGCGGTGCAGCGCGGCGCTCACGGTCCCGTCGCCGTCGAGTTCGGCCCGGTACTCCGGGTCGATGGTCCGCATGGCTTTGCCCAGAATAGTGCTTCGCTCGCTCCGCAACTCGTGCAAGGTGGTGCGCAGTTCGGCGTTCTCGACGAGTTCGGCGGTCTCCGTGTAGCCGTTCACGCCATCGCGGAGCAGCTGTACGAAATCTTCGGCGTTGGGACCTGGAGCCGGCATCGCAACGGCGGCGGCAGCCATGGTCAGGTTCGGGTCACTCATGCTTTCCCTTTCGTAACGCTCGACCCTGGCATACCCGCCCGTGCGATGATCAAACATGAGCGCTTCGGCGACGCCAGGTCCAATACGCCGCCAAGCCACCGATGAGCGTCACCGCGGCGATTGCTCCAACTGCCCCACGCGTCGGACCCGACGACGGGTCGGCGGTGACGACGGGCGTCGACGCTTCGGTTGCGTCTCCTTCGGCCGGCGTCCGTCCATCCAAGATCTCAGAGACCGCGTCCAGGGTTGCGTCATCGATCGGCTCGACCGGCGCCGGAAGGACTCTGACCCGCGTCGTCGCGCTTGCCTCTGCGCCGCCATCGTCTCTGAAGCTGAGGACGATCGTGTGGTCACCTGGCGAGAGATCCTCGGCGAAGACGCTCGATCCGGACCCAAGTCGGCCGTCGAGGTCCGACACCCACATCATGTCGCGTATGGCACCTTCCTCGGGGTCATGGACCCATCCCGAGAACCGCACCGCCTGGCCCGCGAACACCGTGGTGCCGTCGGATGGGCTGACGATCCCGGCCGCAGGAGCGGCGTTCGGGAGCAGCACAGGATCTGAGATCGCAGTCCCATTGCGCAGGCCATCCGTGGCCACCACCTCGAACACGGCCGATCCCCCCGGCAGCACCCCGACGTCCGACAATCTCAGGGAAGATGCGGCAATGCCGGCCACGACGGGACGCCACGTCTGCCCGTCGTCGCGGCTGTGACGGACGGAGAATCGCAGGTCGTCACCGTCACCGTCCGAGGCCGACCACGTCACGGTCAGGCCGCCGTCGGCCATCGCCACGTCAACCGACGACACGACCGGTGACGTGGCGGAGGACGCAACGGTGGCCAGTTCCTGCGCTCCGGCCATCAGCGTCACCCGTGCTGCTTCAGCCGGCCATGGAACGGTCATGAGCCACGCGTCGGAACTGATCGTCTCGTCGTGGCCGGCGGGTTGGGAGACAATGGGTAGGTGGGCCAGTAAGCCACCCCCGACGTCTTCTATACGCAGGGAGAGCGTCGGCTGACAGTCCGTCGCCACACACGCCTCGACGAGGGCTCGGGTCGTCGCTCCAGACGTTGCTGCAGCATGTGATGAGCCCACAACCACAGGGGCGTTCCACTGGTCGGATTCGGAACCCCCAATGAGCAGCCAGGCGCTCGGATCGGTTGGGATGACCGCATATGTCGACCCGTCATCGACGCCGATGCACAAGTCGAAATCCTGGAACCCTGCCGGCGGCGTCACGTCGGGGTCTTTCGGATTGACTCCCTTCTGGCAATCCGCGACAGGGCCGCCCCCTGTCGGACCCCCGCCGGCGTCCTCTCCGACAGGAGGCACTCCGATCGCGGCCGGATCACATGGAACGCCGTACTCCTCCAGCAACAAGCAGTAGTGATAGGCGTCGATCCATGCAGGACCTCGGTACCCCATCATCGGGAATCCGGCCTCGGCCGTGAAACGGTCGTTGCTGAAGACGTCCATCACCCACGGGTTCGCACCGAGGGTCGTCAAGCCGTAGTACCCGGATGTGTTGGTCGGAGCGATGGAACAGTTGGGGAACGCCGTTGGGTGGGACTGGTCCAGTCCCCCTTCGTCTGGGATGCCATCTTCATCGGCGTCCCGGCAACCGACATGGCCCAGCGAGGCGAGGTGACCAACTTCGTGACCCGCACCTGCATATGACTGCCACTTCACCCAGGCGACGCCAGAGTTCCACGCCTGTCCAATGGGACCCGTGCTCACGTTGGGGTGTGGGATACCCACGATCTTCGTCTCATCGCCGAGGTCCCACAAAGCGTGCAGCCATTCCAGCCGGGCCAGCACCTCGAGGCCACCGCTACTGTCGAACGTCCACGTCTCTCCGTCCAAAGGCGCGATCGGCTGTTGCAGCGGGTACACCGTGCTGTCCGCCAGCGGATGCCAGCGCAAAATGCCCGCGCGCATCCATGACGCGGCTTGCATCATTTGATTGGCTGACGGCGCACCCGGTGACGCACCAGGATCGAGCGGCACGAGGATCAGGTCCAACCCTTCGGCAGGATGGAACTCGACATCCACCGACCGGAAGTTGTCTTGGGCGGTCGACTCGTGGGTGAACGGCGTCACTGGATCGGTCGACCACACAAACGTCCTGATCGTCAGGGCCCCCGTGGCCCAGGCGGGGTCGAGCTGGAACAACAAACTGTCCATCAGCTTGGTTCGTTCGCCTCCATCCTGACGAGCCGTGATCGCGTAGTTGGCCGGCTCGAGGATCGTCTTCTCGTTGTCGAGGGTCACCTCGAGGACGCCCGTCACGGGATTCCACTGCTCCGTGCTGGAACGAACGTACACGCGCACCCAAGTCGCGCGTCCCTCTACCAGCGGCATACGATTCTGCAGGTCCTGGATCCCCTGCGTCACCTCGATCGCGGTCACCTCGAGGTTCGCCCAATCGCCATCCGGGATTTCGAATACGGGCGATGTCGTCGTCGTGACAACTCCGAACTTGACCGGAGGCAACGGAGGCGGGGGCTCGATACCGGGCATCACGTATGCGGCCATGGTTGTGGACGTCGTCGATGTCGTCGTAGGCGTCCCGGGTGGAGCTACGGAGGTGGTCGAGGTGGCCGGGACGGTGGTCACCGTGGACGTGGAGGTGGTGGGTGGGACGGTGGTCGTCGTCGTGATGGGGAGTGTTGTCGTAGGTGGCGCCGTGGTCGTCGGTGGCATGGTCGTCGTGGTAGGTGGAGCCACTACGGCGTACGCATCAGTCTCACAGAGACGTCGGCCTGACGCCGGATCCTGCTGACAGGCCACCGCTGCATAGGAACCCGGAGTCGAGGGCGACGTGAAGGTCGCTTGCCAGTCACCCATCCGATTGGGCGTGACGGTCTGAACCGAGCCTGCCCCGTTGTCGACGTCCACGCCCACGCTCGGCGTCCCCGTTCCTGAGATCACATGGGCCACCGACGGAGGAGTGTCGGGAGCAACGATCGTCAGCGCCGTTTGTGCCTGCACGTTGCCGGCGAGGACGGCAGCCAATGCTGCTCCGACGGTGAGGATGGTCGCCAGAAACGCAACTCGGACCACGATACGCATCGGGGCCCGACCATACCAACGGATCCCTCGCGCGCAACGTGCAGCGCTCGGAAGCAGATTTGCTGCATCGACGCTCTCGCCATCCGATGGCGGCCGCTACTCCATACCGGTCAGCGCCTCGAAGGGTTCGGTGAAGTCGTAGCCGAGTGCCTCGGCGACATGCGGTTCGGTCACCTTGCCGTGGACGACGTTGAGGCCATTGCGCAGATGGGGATCGTCGAGCAATGCCTTCCGATAACCCTTGTTGGCGAGGTCGATGACGAAAGGCAGGGTGGCGTTGTTGAGTGCGTAGGTCGAGGTGCGGGGCACGGCACCGGGCATGTTGGCCACGCAGTAGTGCACGACGTCGTCGACGACATAGGTTGGTTCCTCGTGCGTCGTGGGTCGCGAGGTCTCCGCCATCCCCCCTTGATCGATGGCCACATCCACGATGACCGACCCAGGCCGCATCTGCGAGATCATGCCGCGCGTGACGAGCTTGGGCGTTCGGGCTCCTCTCACCAGCACGGCTCCGATCACCACGTCCGAACCGACCACGAGGCTGTTGAGGCTGGCCTGGGTGGAATACATGGTCTTGAGCGTTGGCCCGAAACGACGCTCTAGGTGGTCGAGCACCTCGTTGCTACGGTCCAGCACGGTGACATCGGCTCCCAGGCCCAGGGCCATCTCCAAGGCGTTTTCGCCCACTACTCCACCGCCGATCACGACCATCTTCGCCGCGGCGACGCCCGGCACGCCGCCCAATAGGAGCCCCGAACCGCCCTGGGTGGCTTCGAGACTGTGCGCGGCGGCCTGAATCGACATGCGCCCCGCAACCTTGGACATCGGGGCCAAGAGGGGGAGACCGCCGTGCGGGCCCGTGACGGTCTCGTAGGCGATGCACACTGCGCCGCTCGCGACGAGGTCGGCCGTCTGGTCGGGATCCGGCGCCAGATGGAGGTACGTGAACAGGATCTGGTCTGGCCGCAGGCGGGCGCGCTCAGACGCCTGAGGTTCCTTGACCTTGACGATCATGTCGGAACGGGCGAACACGTCGTCAACGTCCGCGATGCGGGCTCCGGCCGCCACGTAATCGTCGTCGGAGGCGCCGATGCCGATACCGGCGGACCGCTCGACGAGCACCTCGTGGCCGTCGTCGACGATCTCATGGACGCTCCACGGGGTGAGCCCGACCCGCAACTCGTTGTTCTTGATCTCTCTCGGTACGCCGACGATCACGGGCCATCCTCCTCCGTTCTCGTGAGCGTATTCGATTCCGAGCGCCGTGAGCTTGCTGATTCGGCCTCTCCATGGCCCGACAGCGCACGATCCTGCGACGACTGGGCGATTAGGCTGCAGATCATGCGACTCATCGATCTCGATGCCATGGACCGTGCGATCTTGGCGACCCTGCAGCGGGACGCACGGATCACCAACGCCGACCTGGCCGAACGGGTGCACCTCTCCCCGTCGGCGTGCCTGCGGAGGGTGCGACGCCTCGAGCGAGACGGGGTGATCGACCACTACACCGCCGTGCTCAACCGGGAAGCGATCGGACTCCCCACGTCGGTGTTCGTCGAGATCTCGCTGGCGAGCCAACGCGAGGACGTGCTCGACGAGTTCGAAGACGTGGTGATGCGGGCACCCGAGGTCATGAGCTGTCATCTCATGGCGGGCGCGGCCGACTACCTCGTGCACGTGGTGTGTGACGGCGTCGAGGACTACGAGCGGATCCACCGCTCGCACCTCGCCCAACTCCCCCACGTGAACCGTTTACGGTCCAGCTTCGCAATCCGCAACGTGGGTGACCGGAGCCACATCAGCCTCGGCTGATCACCACTCCGCGTCGGCGGTATACCAGTGCGGACTCTGCGCCATGAAAGCGCCGCGTAGCGCTGCGAGATCGGAGGGCGACACCTCGTCGCGCCAGGCAGAGATCATGTCGAGGCTGACGCGATCGACGGTGTACGGCCGATCCCGATCGCCGCGAGTCTCGGATCTCCTCTGCACATGGTCCGCGACCGACCTGTTCCACGACAGGCCGAGGGCAGCAAACAGCCGCTCGAAACCGTCCGGACCTTCGCATAGGTCCTCGTAGCGCACCACGTGCACATCCAGGCGACCGGCCAACTCAGAAAGCGAGGTCGACAGCAGGAATCCCTGCAAAGTGCCCATGTCTTCCCACCATCCCCGTTCGACCCCGGAGGTGATCGCCATAGCCCGATGCTCTCCGAGACGCTGTTCCAGAACGGCAGCCCAACCCAGACGGGCAAACGACGCGGCAACGGCCGCCGGGTGCCGAACCAGATAGACAACCACCGGATCGAGTTCGTCGACGAACCACTCTATCGCCAGCGGGTTCACTTCCTTCACGAGGAGCCGGCTCGATCGACGAGCCAGGAGGCTCCAGCGACCCGGATCGGCGACAACGGTACCCACGAAGCTCGGGACGGCCCCTGCGACATCGAGCAAGGCCGATCGATAGGCCGCAGGGACACCGACCGCATCGACGTCTGCGAAGGCCGGGCCCTCGTACTGGTCGTCGGCCAGCAATGTCTGCGTGAACGGCTCTCGCAGGTAGAGAACCCGGGGTGCCGCGGCCAGAACGTCCGCCACCCACGACGAGCCGCTGCGGGGAAGCGACAGCACGAGGACGGGCCGACTGCGGGGAGCGAGGGCGGCCGCCAGGCGCCGGCCGACGACGCTGGTGTGCCAGTTCACGACCTGGAGAGAGCCTCGACGTCGTCGGCCGCGACGGGCAGGGCTGCGGTGAGGTTCTCATTGCCGTCAGCCGTGACCAAGATGTCGTCCTCGATCCGGATACCGATGCCACGGAACTCCGCCGGCACGCTCACCGT
Organism: Acidimicrobiia bacterium; assembly: GCA_041628225.1. Classification (GTDB taxonomy): domain Bacteria; phylum Actinomycetota; class Acidimicrobiia; order Spongiisociales; family JAENVV01; genus JBFKPQ01. The sequence goes on from JBFKPQ010000051.1 coordinate 9,622, forward strand.
GGCCTTCGGCGCGGCCTCCCGCTCCTCGGCCTCCAGCTTCTTGGCGGCCTCCACGCCGAGCAGCACACGACGCTCCATCGCCGCATCGAGGTCGTACTCGACCATGGCGAACTCGACGGATTCGCGTCGTGGGTCGACGTAGACGCCCGGCTCGACGGTGAAGGCCATGCCGGGTTCGAGGAGCCTCGGCCCGCCAGGGGTCATGGTGGTTCCGGCGTCGTGTACGTCCATGCCGAGCCAGTGTCCCGTGCCGTGCATGAAGTACTCGCGGTAGTGATGCATCGCAAGCGCCTCATCGACGCCGGCCGGCAGGAGGCCGAGGTCCACCAAACCCTCCGACAAGACTCGCTTGGCCGTCTCGTGCATACCTCGAAACGGCGCGCCGGGAATCCCGACGGAAATGGCGGCCTGATGCGCAGCGAGGACGATGTCGTACACCGCACGCTGCGGCGCGGTGAACCTTCCGTTCACCGGAAACGTGCGCGTGATGTCGGCCGAGAAGTACCCGTATTCGGCCGCGGCATCGATGAGGAGCAGATCGCCGTCGGCCAGCTGGCGGCGGTTCTCGGTGTAGTGGAGGATGGTGGCATTCGGGCCGGAGGCCACGATCGATGGGTAGCCGTTGCGTGGTGACCCTGCCCGCCGGAACGCATCCTCCATGACGGCTTGTACTTCGTATTCGTGCCGGCCCGGGGCGGCGTGCCGAATGGCCGCCGCGTGACCTTCGACTGAGATCTCGGCGGCGTGTCGTAGGTGAGCGGTCTCGGCTTCCGACTTGCGGAGGCGGAGCTCGGCGAGGTGGGGGCGCGGATCCACGATCGTTCCGGGGATCTTCCTTCCGTAACGATCACGGAGCGGGCTCAGTCCGCCGAGGAGGCGCAGCACCATCCCGTCGAGTCGGCCCCCCAGCCCATACGCGAGCCGGCTCTTGCCGACGAGCCGTTCTTTCAGTTTCGTCTCGAGCTCTCCGATCGGGAATGCGGCGTCGGCGCCGAAGGCCTCGACGGCCCCCTCGACGCCCGCCCGGTAGCCATTCCAGATCTCCATCTCGCGGTCGCGCGGGCGCACGAACAGGACATAGGGAGCAGCTGGGTGGGTCGGATCGAGCACCGCCACGGCGTCCGGTTCGTCGAAGCCGGTCAAGAAGTAGAAATCGGAATCCTGCCGGAACTCGTGGTGGACGTCGTCGTTGCGAACGGTCTCGGTGGCGGCCGGCACGACGGCGATTCCGTCGCCGAGCCAATCCGCCAGTTCGGCTCTGCGCCGGCTGAATCGATGCATGGCCGGCAGCGTACTCGACGTCACGGTGCCGCCCAGGTGACCGTGATCTGGAGCGGATAGTGATCGGACCCGCGGTCCTCGAGCACTCGGCGGTCGACGGTCGCCAGGTCGCGGGTGTGCACGAGATGGTCGATGGGTATGACGAACGGCTCCCAGCCGACCCGCCATGTCGGCTGCAGGCCGAAGCCGCGTTGACTGTTGACGAGTTCGCCGGGGAACGCATACGACCACGGCGTCGTGTTGAAATCGCCGACCAGGATGCCGGGCTCCCCCGACGAGAGAATCCGATCCTGAACGGCCGAGAGTTGGTCGTCTCGGGCCCGCGCTCGAGAATGGTCGGTCGGAGAGAGCGAATGCGAGCCGTAGATGTGGAGCCGGCGACCATCGAGAGTGGTCGTGACCTCGACGACGTCTTGTTGATCTTCGCCGAAGCGAATCGTCCGCACGTCGGCCTCGCCACGCACCAGGACGGCCGTTCCAAACACATTGCCCGGACGGCGTGGAAAGGCGAGGGTATAGGGCAGATCGGCTCGGAGGAGGTCTGCCTCCCAGTCGGTGCTCGCCTCGTTGAGAAAGACGATGTCGGCTTCGACGGACTCGAGCCAACGCACGACCTCGGCCCGGCCTGGCTGTGACGCTTGCACGTTGAACGTGATGATCGTGAGTTGGTCCGTCCTCGGGTCTGGTGCGACGTCGGGTTCGAGATAGAGCGGTACCACGCCGACGGCGTTGGCCAGTGCGAGGACCGCGACCACCGCAGCCAGGCCACGGCGCCGTAGGGTCGACAAGCCCGCCGCCAACGCGGCGAGGACGGCCGCGTAGTGCGGCCGGAAATGGGTGAGGAGATCGAACTGCCACCACCATCGGCCTGCGAAGGAGAACACGGTCAGGGCTCCGACCAGGACAGCCGGAGGAACGAGCAGCGAACTGAACCGGCCGGGCGGCTTCGTCACGCCATCACCGTACCGGCAGGCGCTGCGTAGGCGGCGACGTCGAGCGGCACGTCCACTTCAGGCCACCTCACTGGCTGACGATGACGTTGTATGTTGGGCTCCGCTGTGACCGAACGACATCGACTCCTGATTCTCGTCGTTGCGTACGAGGCGGCCGACACGTTGGTCTCGGTCATCGATCGCATTCCTGGTGAAGTGTTCGAGAGCCACGACTGCGAGGTCCTCGTCCTCGACGACGCGTCTACCGACCGAACCGCGGCGATCGGTCGTGCGTTCGCCGAACAACGACCGGACCTGCCGATCACCGTCCTTCGCAACACGGTCAATCAGGGATACGGAGGCAACCAGAAGGCCGGCTACGCCTACGCCATCGACCGGGACTTCGACTTCGTCGCCATGGTGCACGGCGACGGCCAGTATGCACCCGAGCGGCTGCCCGACCTGCTGGAACCCCTCGTCGCGGGCCAGGCCGACGCCGTGTTCGGGAGCCGGATGATCCACCCGCGTGACGCGTTGCGCGGCGGAATGCCCCTCTACAAGTGGGTCGGCAACCGGATCCTCACGACCTATCAGAACGCCATCCTCGGAACCAGCTTCGCCGAGTTCCACTCCGGTTACCGGATCTACACGGTGGACGCACTCCGCAAGGTCCGGTTTCGCAGCAACACCAACGACTTCCATTTCGACACCGAGATCATTCTGCAGTTCCTGATCGCTGGCCTCCGGATCGTCGAGCGGCCGATACCGACCTATTACGGCGACGAGATCTCGCGCGTCAATGGCTTGAAGTACGCCGCAAACGTCGCCCGGGTCACGCTCCGTGCGCGGCTACATCAACTCGGATTCGTCCAGCGGCGGCGCTTCGACCCGACCATCGAGGACCACTCTCACTACCGGCTGAAACTCGGCTACGCCTCGAGCCATCAGTGGGCGATCGATGCCGTACCGGACGGCGCATCGGTACTCGATATCGGCGCCGGCCCCGGAGGGGTCGCCCGCCAGCTGGTCAGGAAGGGGTGCACGGTGGCAACCGTCGACCAGTACGAGCCGATCGGCGACACCGACGATGTCAAGGTGTACGTGCAAGACCTCGACGAGCCGATCCGCTTCGAGGTGACCGACTTCGATCACATCCTCATGCTCGACGTGATCGAGCACCTCAAAGACCCCGAGCTGTTCATGGACCGGCTGAGGGCCGAGTTCGATTACCGGCCGCGCAAACTGATCCTCACGACGCCCAATGTCGCGTTCGCCGTGCAGCGACTGACGTTGGCATTCGGGCAGTTCAACTACGGGCGGTCGGGCATCCTCGACCGGACCCACACCCGCTTGTTCACGTTTCGCACGCTTCGACACCTGCTCGAGGACGCCGGGTTCACCATCGACCGGATGCGAGGTATCCCCCCGCCCATACCGTTGGTCACGGGCGACAATGCGGTGGGGCGCGGGCTGATGGCCATGGCGGCGGTGGCGACTCGGGTCGCGAAGACGCTCTTCAGCTACCAGATCTACGTCGAAGCCACGTCAAGACCGGACGTCGACTTCGTGCTGCTGGACGCGATGGACCAGGACTGATGCCGCAGTCGGAAATACCGGCGAAACTCGTTGGGGCTCAATTGGCGGTGATCGGTTTGCAGCTCTCCAATCGCGCCCGTTCGGATTCGCATCTCGTCTTCGTCCTCCTGATTGCTGCAGCCGGAGCCGTTGTCGCAATCGGGACGCCTCGGTGGGCGAGTCGTGTCGACGCCACGGTGTTACGACTAGGAGCGGCGGCGATGCTCCTCCTGCAGGGTTGGGACGCGATGAGATGGGCCGGGGTCTTTGATCCCAGGAGTGATAGTCGGCTCATCGGAGGCGCCTCGGTCGTGCTCGCCGTCGCGATTGGTCTCGGCGTGATCCTCGGCCGAGTGCGACCATCACGTTCTGTGCAGTACGCAGTTGCGCTCGCGATCATCGGAGTCACGATTCCATCGATTCTTGCCTTGCCATCGCCTCCGATCGACGTCCATGTCTTCCACGAAGCCGCCGGCGGAGCGATCCTGGCCGGTCAGAATCCCTACGGGGTCGATCTTCCAAACATCTATTCGGCAGAAGCCTCTGCGCGTGTCTATGCGGCGGAGGCGTTCGAAGGCGAGCGCCTGACCTTCAGCTTCCCCTACTTCCCCATCATCGCCTTGGCGGCCGCGTTGGGCGAAGGTGCCTTCGGTGACTATCGGTTGTTGTTCGCGGCATTGATGGCCGCTACCGCAGTGCTACTGGCTCATCCCCGCAACGCCAGCCTGGGAACAGTGGGGGCGGTCATCTTGGCCCTCGCTCCACTGGGCGACCTTGCGGCGCTCGGCTGGAACGAACCTGTAGCGGTATTCCTCTTGGCTCTCGCCACGGACCGCGGTGCCACCCGGTGGGGTCTGGTGGTTGCCGGCTTCTTCCTATCGGCGAAGCAGCACCTCTTTGCCGTGTTGCCGCTTTCGATCTTCCTTGTCAGCCCTCCCTGGAATCTCAAGCACGTGAGTCGACACGTCGGCCGGGCGTTCGCGCTACCGGTGGCGGTGCTGGTTGCATTCGCGCTTCCTCATTTTGACCGATTCTGGTTCAGTGTCGTCGAACTGCAGCTCCTCCAGCCTCTCCGGCCCGATGCCAAATCTCTGCTCGTCGTATTGTCGAGGCAGGTCGAAGGGATCCAGGGGTTAGCCAGCGTCATCATCCCTCTGGCGTTCCTGGCCGGCGCGCTCGTGCTGGCCTATCGATGGTGCGACCGGAGTCCCCACGGATTCGCGAGTGGGGTCGCATTGGTAATCCTCGCGTTTCTGCTGTTCACCAAGCAGACGTTCTTCAACCACTACTTCCTCGTGGTGGGGGCGCTCCTCATCGCACTGGCATTCGAACCGTCGTCGGAGAGGACGACGGCCCACGCGCCTGAAACCGGCTCTCATGAAGGCCCGTAACCGTCACGTCCGGCTACGTCACTTCTCTGGAACGTCTTCAGTGACCGGCCGCGCCCGTATCAGATTCCCGCCGTGAGTGACGAGAATGCGGCTTCGATGCTGATTCAGGTACCGCGCCGTTGGCGCCGCGTCACGATCCCCTGCCTCCAGCTTCGTGGCCTCCTCGCACCTGGCAATGGGCAACGAAGTGGCACTTCGAGCTGATCGCAGATTGCTGGTGCTATAAGCGGGAGTACCAATCGGAGATCGCCAGGCCGATTTCTGCGCCCGAGTCCTCTTGGATGAAGTGGATCCCGGGTACCGTCACCTCCTCCTGATTCGGCCACGCGCGGCAGAATTCGCGTTGAGGTCCGATCAGGATCGAACCGGGGTCGGCATTCACGAACAGCTTCGGTACGTCCGACGTCGGCAGCCATTCGGCGTAGGAGGCGACGATCTCGTGCACGTCGGCCGGCTGCCCATCGATGGGGATCTGGCGTGGCCACGTCAGCGTTGGCCGCCGCGCCTCACCCGTTTCTACGAACGGTCGGCGGTACTCGGCCATCTCGTCGTCCGTCAGATCCCGGATGATGGAGGACGGCAGGACGCGTTCGACGAACAAGTTCTTCTCGATGATCATCTCATCGCCGGCGTCGGACCGCAGCGCTTGGAAGAACCGGCGGGCACTGTCCGGCCACTCGTCCCAGGACACCGGGCGCACGATGCCTTCCATGTAGACGATCCCCTTCACCCGGTCGCGGTTGCGGTTGGCCCAGTCGAACCCGAGCGCCGAGCCCCAGTCGTGGACGACGAGGGTGACCCGGTCGGTCACGCCCAGCAGTTCGAGGAGCGCATCGACATACGTGCGATGCTCGACGAA
>JBFKPQ010000052.1:0-15451 GCA_041628225.1 Acidimicrobiia bacterium
CCCGGCCGAGTGAGTCGTCGGCGGTTACGTCGGCGAGGTTCACGACGTCGGTCGTGCCGGCGACGAGCGAACACGTGTAGGTCCACGTCTCGCCGACGTCCAGCACGCCGATCGTGCCGGCATCACCACCGGTCAGCGTCACTCCGCCGCAGGTGTCGTCCGTGACCACGACGTTGACGAGCGAGTCGTCGCCGGTGTTCTCGACTTCGATGGTGTAGTTGATCGTGGTCCCCGGCAGAACGATCGTGGCGTCGGCGAACTTGCGGAGCACGACGGACGGATCGATGACGTCCACGGACACCGAGTCCGGAGGCGACGTCACCGTCTGGCCGAGCTCGTCGAGAGCCGTGGCGAACGCCGTGTTGGTCACGTCGCCGGTGAGCACGACGCTGCAGGTGTATCGCCAGACCTCACCCGGGTCGAAGGAGGCGTCGGCGTTGCCCGACACCTCGGAGTCGAAGACGGGAGTCGCGCATCGGTCGTCGGTGACCGACACGGACGACAGCGGGTCGGTGCCGGTATTCGTCACGTCGTACGTGTACGACGCCGTGCCGCCGGTCGGAACGATCGGCGTCGAGGTGGTCTTGTCGATCGTCATGGACGTGATGAGCACGTTGACGAACTCGGTGTCGCTGGCGGACACGTCGGCGAGCGACGGGATGTCGATCCCGCCGGCGTCGACCGGGTTGGCCGTGACGACGGCAGTGTTCGTGACGTCGTCGGCGACGACGACCGCCAGGGTGCAGGAGATGCTGGCGCCGGGTGCGACCGGCCACGCCGCGCTGTCGCAGGTCGTGGTCAGGTCGTCGCTGTTGTCGGCAGGAGTGCCCGCATCGTCGACCACGACGATGTCCGAGAGGTACACGTCCCCGTCGTTCGTGACCGTGTAGGTGTAGGTGACGGTGTCGCCGGGGTTCACGACCGTGAGGTCGGCGGTCTTCGTGAGCGCCGCCGAGGCGTTCACGATGGCGAGAGTGTCGCTTCCTGTCGAGATCGTGACGGTCTCGTCACTGCTCGCCTGGGCGGTGTTGGCGATCGTCTGGCTCGCACCCGCCGGCACGTCATAGGTGACCGTGACGGTGGTGGTGGCCCCCGCTCCGAGGGTCGGCACGGAACAGCTGACGGCGTTGGATGCCGGGTCGCAGGTACCTCCCGTGTCGACCGACACCGCGGTCACCGTGAGCGCCGTATCGACCGTGTCGGTGATCGTGACGTTGTCTGCGTCCGACACGCCGCCATTGGTCACGGCGATCGTGAACGTGTAGGGGCCGGTGCCTTGTTGCACGGGGTCTTCGACGAATGTCTTCGTCACGGTGAGCGACACCGCCTCGTCGATGTCGACGGTGGCGAAAGCAGATCCGACGTTGCCGGATCCGTCGATCACGTTGGCGACGTTGCTGACCGTCGTGGCGTCGACCGTCTCGGCGACGTCGTAGGTCACCACGGCCGAGACAGAGGTGCCGGCGGGCAGGCTGGCGAACGTGCAATCGACGTTCTGTCCCGTCGAGTTGTTCGTGCCGCCCGAGCAGGTCACGCCGGTCACCTGCAACGTCGGGTCGACCGCGTCGGTGATCGTGACGTTCGCCGTGTCCGACAGGCCGGCGTTCGTCACCTGGACGGTGAACGTGTTGCCGGTGGAGCCGGCCACCACCGGTGACGGCGAGAACGTCTTCGTGGTGGTCAACAGGATCGAACCGAAGATGCTCACCGACGACAGAGACGTGGCCGTGTTCAGGTCCGAATCGATCACGTCGGCCTGGTTCCCGACACTGGTCGGGGTGACCGACGAGTCGACGTCGTAGGTGACGGTGAGCACGACGCTGGCGCCGGGCCCGAGGGTGGCGAGCGTGCAGTCGACGTTCTGGCCGACCGACGCGTTGGTGCCCCCGGCGCAGTCGACGGCCGTCACCTGGAGCCGTGCATCCACCGTGTCGGTGACCACGACACCGGTGGCGGTCGACAGACCGTTGTTCGTGACGGTGAGGGTGAAGGTGTTCCCGGTCGAGCCGGCGGCCACGGCCGCCGGAATGAACTGCTTCACGACGTCGAGGTCGATGACTTCGACGACCTCGACCGACGAGAGGCCCGACCCGGCGTTGCCGTCGGCGTCGACGGCCAGCGCGGTGTTCGGGACCAGGGCGGCGTTGACGAGTGGACTGACGGAATAGGTGACCGTGATCGTCGCCGACCCGCCGGGCGCCAGTGTCGCGTAGGTGCAGTCGACGTTCTGGCCGGCGGAAGCGTCGGTCCCGCCTCCGCAGTCGACGAGGGTCACCGTCAGGCGAGCGTCGAAGGCGTCCGTGACGCGCACGGTCTCGGCGTCGGAGGTGCCGAGGTTCTCTACGGTGATCGTGAACTGATGGCCGCCGGTGCCGGCGATGACCGACGGCGGGGAGGGGAGCTTGGTCACCGCCAGGATCACGTTCTCGGCGACCGCGACACTGCTCGTCGTCGTGGCCGTATTGCCGGCGCCGTCGATGGCGTCGGCGGTGTTCGCGATGGTGGCGGTCTCCTCGGAGGCATCGACCGAGTAGGTGACGGTGATGGTGGCGGAACCGCCGGCCGCCAGTGTCGGATAGGTGCAGCTGACGTTCTGGCCGACGGTGCCGTCGATGCCGCCTCCGCAATCGACGGCGGTGACCTGCAGTCGGGCATCAACGGTGTCGGTCACGACCACGTTGGCGGAGTCGGAGGTGCCCGTGTTCTCCACGAGGACCGTGAACGTGTTTCCGGTCGTCCCGCCGTTGACGGCGGCCGGGGTGAAGGTCTTGGTGAGTTGCAGCGCGATGTCGGTCACGACGTCGACCGTGACGGCGGGGGAGTTGGTAGCGCCCTGCTCGTCGGAGGCCACCGTCGCGGTGTTCGACACCGTGGCCGCGGCTTCTCCGGCGTCGACATCGAAAGTGACGGTCAGCGTCGCCGACGCCATGGGAGCCAGACCCGGCAGCGTGCAGGCCAAGGCATTGCCGACGGTGGTGTCGGTGCCGCCGATCGCCGCACAGTCGGTGCCGGTGACGGTGAGCGCCGGGTCGACGGTATCGGTGATGACGACGTTCTCGGCCGACGAGACGCCGGAGTTGGTCACGGTGATCGTGAACGTCGAGGCCGCCCCGCCGGCCACGACCGTGGGATCGGTGAAGGCTTTGGCCGCGGACAACACCACGTCTTCGGCGATGTCGACGGTGGCGGTGTTGGAGTTGGTGGCGACTTGTTCGTCGGAGGCGACGGTGGCGGTGTTGGACACCGTCTGCGTGTCGATGGAGGCGTCGACGTCGAACGTGATCGTCAGGGTGACCGATGCACCGGCTCCGACCGACGGCAGGGTGCAGCTGACGTTGTTGCCGACGGTGGCGTCGGTTCCTCCGAGCGCCGCGCAGTCGGTGCCGGTCACCGTGAGTGCCGCGTCGACGGCGTCGGTGGCGACCACGTTGTCGGCGGTCGAGGACCCGCTGTTCGTGATCTCGACGGTGAAAACATTGCCGGTCGATCCCGCCGTCACCGGATCGACCGCGAACGCCTTGGTGGCCGACAACACGACGTCTTCGGTGACGTCGACGGTGGCGGTGTTGGAGTTGGTGGCGACTTGTTCGTCGGAGGTGACGGAGGCGGTGTTCGACACGGTCTGCGTGTCGACGTCGGCGGCCACATCGAAGGTGACGATCAGGTTGGCCGAGAAGCCCCCGGCCAAGGTCGGCAGGGTGCAACTGACGGCGTTGCCGACCGTGGCGTCGGCGCCCCCGAGGGCCGCGCAGTTGGTGCTGGTGACCGTGAGTGCCGGGTCGACGGTGTCGGTGGCGACGACGTTGTCCGCCGTCGAGAGCCCGCTGTTGGTCGCTTGGAGCGTGAACGTGTTGCCGGTGGATCCGGCCGTCACGGGATCGGCATTGAAGGTCTTGTTGAGGGTGAGCGCCACATCTTCGGCAATGTCGAGCGTTGCGGTGTTCGAGTTCGTGGCGGCCTGTTCGTCGGATGCGACCGTGCCGACGTTCGATACCGTTTGTGTATCGACGGTTGCCGCGACGGTGAAGTCGACCGTGAGTGTGACCGTGGCCGACGGCGGCACGGTGAGACCGGAGCAGCTCACTGCGTTGCCGACGGTTCCGTCGGTTCCGCCGAGGGCGGCACAGTTGGTGCCCGTGACGGTGAGCCCGGCGGCAACGGTGTCGGTGATGGCCACGTTGTCGGCTGTCGTCGTGCCGCTGTTGGTGGCCGCCAGGTCGAACGAGTGCGTGGTCGGGTCACCGGCGGTGATCGTGGCGACGGAGAAGGTCTTGGCGAGGGTGAGGATCACGTTCTCGGTGACGTCGATCGTGTCGTTGGCCGTGACGGGCCCGGATTCGTCCGATGAGATCGATCCCGTGTTCGAGACCGTCCCTTCCGGTGTACCCGCCGGGACGTCGAAGGTGACGCTGACCGTGACGGTCTGGCCGGGGTTGATGGTCCCGTACGAACACGACACGGCGTTGCCCGCGGTTCCGTCGGTTCCGCCGCCGCAGTCGACCGCTGTGACGGTGAGCCCGGCGGCAACGGTGTCGGTGATGGCCACGTTGTCGGCGGTCGACTGTCCGGTGTTCGTGGCGGTCAGCGTGAAGGTGTACCCACCCGTGCCGGCGGGAACGGTGGCATCGGCGAACGTCTTGGCGAACGTCCAGGTGACGTTCTCGGTGACGGTGTTCGTGTCGCTCGCAGTGTCGTTGGCGGCGTTCGGGTCGGTGGCGTCGCTCGTGACGCTGGCCGTGTTGGTGAACGAGCCGCTGTCGAGACCGGCCGGCACGGTGTAGGTCACGGTGACCGTCGCCGATGACGCCGGTGAAAGACTGCCGAGCGAGCAGCTGAACGAGGGTGTGCCGACACACGATCCTTGAGAGGGTGTGATCGTGCCCTGGGTGATGCCGGCCGGCCAGGTGTCGGTGAGGATGACGTTGGTGGCGAGCGACGGGCCGTTGTTGCTGACGGTGATCGTGTAGGTCTGTGTCGTTGGGTCGCCGGCGACGACCGAAGTGACGCCGTCGCTCTTGGTGACGGAGAGGTCGGCGTTGAGCGGTCCGACGTTGACCGATGCGGTAGCGGGCGTCGAATCGTTCGTGACGTCGCGGGTGGCATCGATGATGGCGGGGCCCGGACCGACGTGGCCGATAACGGAGTTCGTATAGACGCCGTTGACGTTCGGGATGACCACGCCATAGGTAAGCGTCGAGGTGCCGCCGGGCGGGACCGTGAATGTCCCCGAGTACGTCAGCTGCTGTCCGCTGATCGCCGGGTCGGAGATGGGTACGCCGTTGTAGGTCGGAGTGACGGAGGTGTCGAACGTCGCGCCGGCCGGAAGCGTGTCGATGATCTTGTCGAGTGTGCCGGTGGCGGTGCCGTCGTTGTGGACCGTGACGGTGTAGGTCGCCTGCCCTCCCGTCGGCAACTGGACCGGGGAACCCGACTTCGAGAGCCACAGGCGGTTGATGGTCGGCTGCAGCGGCGGGATGGCCTGGTATTCGGCCGTGCCGGTGCTCGTGTGCTTAACCGGGTTGCCGCTGCTGATGTTGTTGACGGGTGTCACCGTGGTCGGAGCGGTCGTCAGGCCCTGCGCGATGAACGTGTAGACGATCGTGTATTCCTGCGTCGGCGAGGGCAGCCCGGACAGGAAGAGGGTGTCGTCGTACGTCGTGCCGCTCCCCGGGAGGCTCCCTGGGGTGCGAAGTTCCATGGTCACGTCGACCAACTGGTACGCGTTGGCCTGCCAGTCGAGCCGGCTGGCAGGGGTGAGGGCGAAGATGCCTGCGCCACCGATCGTTCCGGTCGCGCCGGTGACGGTGATCGTCAGGATGCCCCCGAGTTCCGGCGGGTTGGGGCCATTGGTGACGATCGAGACCTTGTTGGCGTTGGCGCTGATGGCGTTTTGCACCCGAGTGAGGCTCTGCGCCGAGTCGCAGATCTCGTCGGCGGGCGCCGTCGAGCCGTCGAACATGCTGACGGTGTGGTTCTGTGTCGAGTTCGACGTTGCGTTGGTCGTAACGTAGAAATAGGCATAGACCGTCGCTCCGGCGGCGACGGTGCCGAAGTGCTGGATGCCGTCCTCGTTGGACGAGAGCCCTACCACGCCGGTGAACGAGTCGACCGTCACCCACAGATCGTCGATGGCTGCGCCGGTCGTGTTCGTGATGGCGTAGCCGAGGTACATGCCATGGATGCTGTCGCCGAAGTCGCTGTAGAACACCGGCGAGTGGAGGCGGGTGACCGTGAACTGGCTACCCGTGCAGGCGGCCGCCGCGGCGGGAGGCGCCGAGGCGATCGTCGGCACGTAGAACGTCGTGGCAGCCAGGACGAACGACAGCAACCGCACGAGGGCCCGGTGGGGCCGCGATCCGACCCACCGGGATGCTGTTGTCGGAGGCATCGGGCTCACGTCCCCTGGCTGTGTTGCTGCAGATTCGAGTATATGCGCAGGCGCGGAGCGCACCAAGGATGGGATCGGCTTCTGGCGGCTGCGGCTTGAACCGTTTCCACACCCGTCGCGTCAGGGTTTTCGGAGCTTCCAGACCTGTTCGGAGGGGTAGCGATGCGCCCACGTCTTCGCGACGAAGAAACGAACCTCGTCTCCCGGCTGGGGCGCCCGGAGTTCTCGGAAGTCCTCCACCACGAAACCGGCATCCCGAAACAGTGCGAACCAGTCGCCGATCGGCAGGTGGAACTCGACGCCCCCCGGGTCGACCTCCACGCCCGACCAGTCGGTGGCGTGCAGCCCGAAATAGTCGCGAATGAGGCGGTCGGCGATGGGCCCACTGCCATCGAGCGGAGCGCACACGACCGTCCACGCCGTCGACGACAGGAAGACGAGCGATCCGCCCGGTCGGAGCACCCGCCACGCTTCGGGGATCCAGCTGTAGGGGTCGGACCAGAGGGCGGCGCCGTACTCGCTGATCGCGAAATCGAACGAGTCGTCGGGGTAAGGGACGGCTTCGGCGATGGCGTGGAGGAACTCGACGTCGAGTTGGTGTTCGTCGCGCAGGCGCGCCGCGGTTTCGAGCTGTCCCAGCGAGTTGTCGATGCCGACGACCGACGCTCCCCGCCGTGCCATCCACGCCGACACGTACCCCGTCCCGCATCCGAGTTCGATGGCCGACATGCCTGTCATGTCGTCGGGCAGCAGACCGAGTGCCGATTCGGGAATGCCCCAGATGCCCCAGGAGGGGTCGTCCTCAGCCCAATGTCGCTCTCCGGAGTCGACCCATTCTTCGGCGCTTGCGTCCCAGTGTGCCCGGTTGGTCAGCACGTATCCCGGTACATCGTTCATGGAACCAACGTACACCGAACGGCGCCGCGGAGGATCGGGCGGATCCGCGGCACCGTCCGGTGCTTCCGTACCAGCTTCCGCCTCACATGTTCGGGTTCGGTAAACCGTCGGTGAGGTCTCTGTGGGCGGATTCGATCTTCCGCGCGACCACTACGATCGGGCGTCCATGGCTGCACCTCTCGCCCCGCTCGTCGACCGGTGGCAGGCACCTGAACTCGTCCGATGGCTGTCGGTGCCGCGCCTGGCGATCGCTCCCGCCGGACGATCGTTCCTGCTCGCCGGCATGTCGCTCCACGCCGACGCGCCCATCCTGGCCGTGGTGCCGGGTGAACGCGACGCCGAGGAACTGGCGGACGACCTCGCGCTGTTTGTCGAGGGAGCCCGTCTGCTGCCCGCCTGGGAGACGCTCCCGTTCGAGCATGTCTCACCGAACGTGGCCACCATGGCGCGCCGCGCCGCGGCATGGCAGGCGCTTCGCTCCAGTGAACCCGGCACTGTCATCGTCGCCTCGGTGCGTGCCGCCATCCAGCGCCTGAGCCCGTCGGACCCGGCGCCGGTGACCATCACCACCGGCGGCGCCTACGACCACGATCTGCTCATTCGCCAGCTCGCCGACTTCGGCTACCACCGCGTTGACCGAGTGGAGGCGCGGGGCGAATTCGCCGTCCGCGGGGGCATCGTCGACGCCTTCCCGGCCGGAGGTGACGACCCGGTGCGCATCGAGTTCTGGGGAGACGACATCGAGTCGATCCGCGAGTTCAATCCTTCGAGCCAGCGCTCGACCGACGCGGTCGGCGTCGTCGAGCTGCACCCGGCGCGTGAGTTCCGGCCCGATGCCACCGTCGCGTCCCGCGCCGCCGATCTCCGGCGGTCCGAACCGTGGGCGGCCTCGACGTGGGACCGGCTGGCGGAAGGTGTGTCGTTTGGTGGCATGGAGTCCTGGATGCCGTGGCTCGCCGACCCGATGACGATGTTCCATGAGGCCCCGGGACGGGTCGTGCTCTTCGACCCGGTGCGGGTGCGCGACCGGGCGCGCGACCTCGTCAAGGAGGAAGGTGAACTGGCTGCGGCGTTGGCGCCCACCTGGGGGCATGGCGCTCCGGAGGCCGGCGATCATCCGGCGTTGTACCTCGATCTCGAAGAGGCACTCGACGACGTCGACTCGCACCTCTTGGAAGCTCCGCCGATGGCCGCCGGACCCGACGATCTGGTCGTCGACGTGACCGGTCTCGACGCCACGCCGGGCGACCCCGACTCGGTGGCAGCCGGCATTCGGAAGCTCATGGGACGCGACATCGTTCCCGTCATCGCCATGGACGGGACTCCGGCTGCCGATCGAGTCCAGTCCGTCCTCTCCGAAGCAGGCCTCGATCTGGCCCGTGCCGACTCGCTGGAAGGGGCCACGCCGGCCGTGACTCCGGTCGGCATCCACCGGGGGTTCGTGATGTCCGGTCCGGGTGTGGCGGTCCTCGGAGAGCGGCACATCGCCGGGCGGAGGCGGTCGCACCGGCGGACGCGGGCGCGACCGCGCGACGGGTCTCCTGGCTACCGCGACCTGTCCGTTGGTGACTACGTCGTGCACCACCGTCATGGCATCGGGAAGTTCGAGGGCCTCGTCGCACGCACGATCGCCGGCATCGAGCGCGACTATCTCGTAGTGGCGTACGCCGGGGAGGACAAGCTGTACGTCCCCACCGACCAGCTGGCGGCGGTACGCAAGTACACCGGCGGCGAAACACCGCGCGTCTCGCGCATGGGAGGCGCCGACTGGACCAAGACCAAGGACAAGGTGCGGAAGGCCGTGGCGGCCGTGGCGCAACAGGTTGTCGAACTCCACAGGCGGCGTGCACAGGCGACGGGACATGCCTACAGCCCGGATACGCCGTGGCAACACGAGATGGAGACGGCCTTCCCCTACGAGGAGACACCCGATCAGCTCACGGCGATTTCGGATGTCAAACGGGACATGGCCGACCAGAAACCCATGGATCGGCTCATCTTCGGCGATGTCGGCTTCGGCAAGACCGAAGTGGCGATCCGCGCCGCGTTCAAAGCCGTCACCGACGGCAAGCAGGTCGCCGTCCTGTGTCCGACGACTCTGCTCGCGCAGCAGCATCATCAGGTGTTCGCCGAGCGGTTCGCGCCGTACCCGATCAAGGTCGCCCAGCTCAGCCGGTTTCTGACCGCCAAAGAGCAACGCCAGGTGGTGGCCGGGCTTGCCACCGGTGACATCGACGTCGTGATCGGCACCCACCGCATCCTGTCGGACGACGTGTCGTTCCGCGACCTCGGCCTGCTCGTGATCGACGAGGAGCAACGATTTGGCGTGAACGCCAAAGACCGCATCAAGCGGTTCAAGCTGGGGGTCGACGCGCTCACGCTGACCGCCACACCGATCCCCCGCACCCTCGAGATGGCGCTGACCGGCGTACGCGACGTCAGTCACATACGCACGGCGCCCGTCGACCGGCATCCGATCCTGACGTATGTCGGGCCCTATGACGAGCAATCGGTGTCGGCCGCCATTCGACGGGAACTCCTCCGAGACGGACAGGTGTTCTACGTCCACAACCGGGTGCAGTCGATCGACCGGGCGGTGGCGCGACTCCGGGAACTCGTTCCGCACGCCCGGTACGCGGTCGCGCATGGTCAGATGAGCGAAGGACAGCTCGAGCAGGTGATGATCGACTTCTGGAGCGGCGAGTACGACGTGCTCGTGGCGACGACGATCATCGAGTCCGGCCTCGACCTGCCGCAGGTCAACACATTGATCGTGGAACGGGCGGACCTTCTCGGGCTCTCGCAGCTCTACCAGCTGCGTGGGCGCGTCGGCCGATCCGATCAACGGGCGTATGCCTACCTCTTCCATATCCCCGAGCAGGCGTTGGCGGAGAACGCCTACCGCCGGTTGGAGGCCGTCGGGGAGCACACCGACCTCGGCTCCGGCTTCGAACTGGCGCTGCGCGACCTCGAGATCCGCGGCGCCGGATCGATCCTCGGCGAGGTCCAATCAGGCCACATCAACGCGGTCGGATTCGATCTCTACGTCCAACTCGTTGCCGACGCGGTGGGAGAGCTCGAGGGATTCGAGGCGATCGGCGACTCCGGTCCTCCCGAGGTGCGAATCGATCTCCCCATCGACGCCCATCTGCCGTCGTCCTATGTCGATGATCAGCTCGCCCGCATCGAGGCCTACCGACGGCTGGCCGCCACCATCACCGAGGCGGAGGTCGACGACGTCGTCGGCGAATGGCAGGACCGGTACGGGCCGTTGCCGCCCGAAGCCGGTGCGCTCATCGGGCTCGCCCGGTTGCGTGTCGAAGCCATCCGCGTCGGCCTGCGCGAGATCGTGAAGCTGCGCTCAGAGGTTCGGCTCGGACCGGTCGACCTCGCCGCCTCGCAAGAGGTGCGCCTGAGTCGGCTGGCATCGCGCGCAGTGCTCCGAGCGGCGGAAGGCCTGATCTTCCTCCCCGCACCACCCGACGAGACCATCGTCGACGACCTCATCGCCTTCGTTCATGCGATGTGGCCCGAGACCGGCTGAGGTTCGTGCAAGCTCGAGCAGGCGCCTACCATTGCCGGCCTACCTAGTTGAGGTGAACCCCGTGAAACGATTGCTGGTGCTCGCCACCGCGGCCTCCCTGGCGCTGACCGCCTGCTCGACGGGCGCGGTCGCCACCGTGGACGGCCGACCGATAACCGCCGACGAAGTGGCGGCGTTGTACATCGATGGCGACACCATCGAAACGCAAATCTTCTCCGACTCGCTGTACTCGCTCATCCTGAACGACATCATCACGAGCGCCGCCGAAGCCGAATGGGGGCTCAGCGTCACGCCCGAGGAGCTCGACGCCGAGATCGCCGAACTCGAAAGCCAGTTCGCGCTGCAAGGTTCGACGCTGGCCGCCGAGTTGGAGGCACGAAACCTCGCCACGCACTACCTCGACGTCTTCGGCGCACAGACCGTTCTGCAGGACAAGATCGGGAACGAACTCGTCGGAGAGGCCACGCCGCCCACCGAAGACGAGATGCGGGACGTCTACGACGCCCAACTCCAAGCCCGATCCGAAGTGTGCGCCAGTCACATCCTCGTCGAGACGGAAGAAGAGGCGACCGCCGTGTTCGAACGCCTGGACGGCGGTGAGGCTTTTGCCGACCTGGCGTCCGAGCTGTCGCTCGACCCAGGCTCGGGAGCGGCCGGCGGTGAACTCGGATGCACGACCCCCAACCAGTACGTCCCGGAGTTCGCCATCGCCACGTTGGAAGCCGACCTGGACGACCCGTATGGACCGGTTCAGTCGCAGTTCGGCTACCACATCATCCTTGTCACGGACCGCACGGTCCCGGAGTTCGAATCCCTCCGCGACGAACTCGCCGAGCAGATCCAGGCCGCGTCGCGTCAAGGGCTCGTGCAGGGGTGGATCGTCGAGGTGGTGAGGGCGGCCGAGGTGACGGTCGACGAGCAATACGGCGTGTGGGTCGTGCCCGAGGATCCGACCCAGCCTCCGACCCTCCAGCCTGCGCCTTGACCGACATCCTGATCGTCGGGCTCGGTCCGGCCGATTGGGAGCGCACATCTCCAGCCGCACGCGACGCGTTGCTGGATCCTGGCAGGACCGTGATCGTTCGGACGCGACGCCACCCGGCGGTCGCAACCCTGGCCTCGCACCGCTCGGTGGCGGACGGCGACGACCTCTATGACGAAGCCGAGACCTTCGAAGAGGTCTACGACCGGCTCGCGGAACGGGTCGTTTCGGCGGCTACGGACCAACCCGTCACCTTCGCCGTCCCGGGCAGCCCGGCCGTCGGCGAGTTCACGGTGCCGCGCATCCGCAGCCTCGCCGGAGCCCGCGGGCTCACGGTGGCGGTGATACCGGGAGAGTCGTTCGTCGATGCCACGTGCCTGGCGGTGGGCATCGACCCGCTCGAGCGAGGCCTCCAGGTGCTCGACGGCCGGGCGCTGCCCGACCCGTTGGCGCTCGGCATTCCGACGATCATCTCCCAGGTCGACCTCCCGGTGGTCGCGGCCGACGTGCTGGCGCGGCTCGCGGACGTGCTCGATGCGAATGCCGAGATCACGGTGGTTCGCGATGCCGGCGGCGCCGGCGAGAGCATCGAACGCCTCGCCCTCGGCCGTGTCCGGCCCGACGTGGCCGGGCTCCGGACCTCGTTCTTCGTGGATGCGCCACCCGGCGGGTGGTACGGCGTCGTCGAGGTGATGCGGCATCTCAGGGCGGAGTGTCCGTGGGATCGCGACCAGACGCACGCCAGCCTCGTCTCGAACCTCGTGGAGGAGACCCATGAACTCGTCGACGCCATCGCCGCGCTGTCACCCGGCGATGAGGATCACGGCGCCTACGCAGATGTCGAAGAGGAACTCGGCGACGTCCTCCTGCAGGTTCTGTTTCATGCGGTGATCGGTGAAGCGGTCGGGGCACTGTCGGTCGATCGCATCGCCGAGACGCTCCGCCAGAAGCTCATCCGCCGGCATCCACACGTCTTCGGCGACGCCGAAGCCGCTACCGCCGCGGACGTGCGGACGACCTGGGACGCCGTGAAGTCCCGCGAAAAGGGCCCTGCGGCGTCGGTGCTCGACGGAATCCCGACGGGTCTCCCGTCGTTGGGTCGCGCCGAGGACGTCCAGCGGCGCGCGGCGGAGGTGGGCTTCGACTGGCCGGACCTCGACGGCGTCGTCGCCAAGGTCCGCGAGGAGCTGGCGGAGGTGCAGGCGGCCAACACGCCCGACGCCGTAGCCCACGAGCTCGGAGACCTGCTGTTCGCCGTCATCAACCTCGCGCGGCACGTCGACGCCGATCCCGAGGTTTCCCTGCGCCAGACCATCCATCGCTTCGAACAGAGGTTTCGATGGATGGAGGCTCAGCACGACCTCGGCTCGGCGAGTCTCGAGGACCTGGAGCGGTTGTGGCAGGATGCCAAACGTCAGGAGGCGTGAGAGCGTCGTGGTAAGTTCGCGTCCACAAGGAGGGCCCATGTCGACCATCATCACCGAGGTCTGGGCCCGTGAGGTCCTCGATTCCCGGGGCAACCCGACTGTGGAAGCCGAGATCCGCCTGGCTGGCGGCGGATTCGGTCGAGCAGCGGTCCCGTCCGGGGCGTCGACGGGGGCACTCGAAGCCATCGAGCTTCGCGACGGCGGGGACCGCTACGGCGGCAAGGGCGTTTCACGGGCCGTTGCCAACATCAAGGAAGTTCTCGCGCCTGCGCTGGCAGGGATCGACGCGACCGACCAGGAGCTGGTCGACCAGATCATGGCCGACCGCGACGGCACGCCGAACAAGGCGAAGCTGGGAGCCAACGCCATCCTCGCGGTTTCGCTCGCCACCGCTCGAGCCGCCGCAGGCCAGCTCGGCATCCCGCTGTTCCGTTACCTCGGAGGGCCGGCGGCCCGGCTGCTGCCCGTGCCGATGCTGAACGTGCTCAACGGTGGCGCCCACGCTGCGAACTCGGTCGACATCCAGGAGTTCATGCTCGTGCCGGGCGGCGCTCCCACGTTCTCGGATGCGCTGCGAGCAGGCGTCGAGGTGTATCACAGTCTCAAGTCGGTGCTGACCGCGCAGGGCTTGTCGACCAACGTCGGCGACGAAGGGGGCTTTGCACCGGATCTGCCGACCAACCGCGCCGCCCTCGAACTGCTTGCCGAAGCGATCGACGCGGCCGGGTACGCGCTGGGTGATGACTTCGCGCTCGCGCTCGACGTGGCCGCTTCCGAGATCTACGACGATGGCCACTATGGTCTGGAGGGTCGACGGCTCTCGTCCGATGAGATGGTCGACTACCTCGCCGAACTCGCCGAGGACTTCCCGCTCGTGTCGATCGAGGACGGGATGGACGAAGCCGACTGGGACGGCTGGGTCGCCCTGACCGAACGGATCGGTACCTCGGTGCAACTGGTCGGGGACGACCTGTTCGTCACGAACGAGGAGATCTTGCGCAAAGGCATCGATGCCGGTGCGGCGAACGCCATCCTCATCAAGGTCAACCAGATCGGGTCGCTGTCGGAGACCCTCCACACGATGGAGACGGCGCTCGGGGCCGGCTACGGCCGGATGGTGAGCCACCGGAGCGGCGAAACGGAGGACACGTTCATCGCCCACCTGGCCGTGGCCACCAACGCCGGACAGATCAAGACCGGTGCCCCCACTCGCTCGGAGCGAACGGCGAAATACAACCAGCTGTTGCGCATCGAGGAGCGGCTCGGGGATCAGGCGCGCTATGCGGGATGGTCGACGTTCGCGAGGTCGGCATGACGGCCCGATCGCGCCTCCAGACCATCGTTCCGATCCTCTTGATGGTGGTTCTGGCAGCCGTGGTGACGAACGTCTTCCCGTTCCGCCAGATGATCGCTCAGGACAAGACCGTCGATCTGGCCCAGGAACGCCTGTTTGCGCTGCAGAGCGAGAACGCCCGTCTGGAGCGTGATGTCGAGGCGTTGTCGTCGGATACCGAACTGGAGCGCCTGGCCCGTTCCGATCTCGGCTACGTCCGGCCCGGTGAGACGGCCTACGTGGTCACGGCGCCGTCACAGCCCGTCTCCGAACCGATTGCCGAGGCTGCGCTCCCCGAAGCCACGCCCTGGTACCACGCCATCTGGGGCTTTCTGACCGGCGAAGACCTCGTCGAGCGCTGAGCCGTGGACGATCAGGCGGTCGTCGCCGCCCAGCTCGAGCGATCGCTCCGTGCCACCAGCACCGTCGAGGCACGCTGCCACTTGGGGCTCCCCATCGTCACGGGTGTCCCGCCGATCCTGGACGACGGAACGCCGTTTCCCACGCGGTGGTGGTTGACCTGTCCCTTGGCGACGCGGCGGATCGGGCGCTTGGAATCGGTGGGTGGCGTGCGAGCCATGGAACGCCATCTGGCGGCCAATCCCGATGCCGCCGCCGCATTCGAGGCGGCCCATGCCCGCTACGCGGCCGAGCGTGATGCGTTGATCCCGGACGGCGCCGAGCACCGACCGTCGGGCGGAGTGGCGGGCGTGGCGCGCGGGGTGAAGTGCCTCCACGCCCACTACGCCGACCACGCCTCCGGCCACGACAATCCGGTCGGAGCGGCCGTGGCCGTGTGGGTCGAGCCGCTCGACTGTCGCGTGGCGTGCTGCGTCGAAACCGACGCGGGCGTGGTCCGAAACCCGGAGTGGTCCGAGCC
>JBFKPQ010000053.1:0-14680 GCA_041628225.1 Acidimicrobiia bacterium
GATCGAAGGCCAAGGAAGGATCATTTCCGACAATGGAGAGCCGGTTTCGGGGTTCGGGGTGGTCTACGACGTGACAGACCGGGCCACGATCGAGGACGAACGAGACAGACTCCGTGACTCCGAACGGGCCGCCCGTGCCGCCCGGACTGCCACCGAACGAGACCTCGCCTACCTGATCGAGGCGAGCGACGGGCTCTCAGGTTCGCTGAACGTCGATCGCATCGCCGATCGGTTGGCGACCTTCATCGTGCCGGGTATCGCCGATCGCTGCGTCATCGACATCTTGGTAGACGACCTCGAGCAGACCACGTTGACCGTCCAGTGCGGCGCGTCCGGCAGGCCAGAAGCCGTGCGCCGGCTGCCCGACTCCGCCACGGCGAGCCGGATGTCGCTGCCGGCCGGGACCGTTCCCACGGACCGCCTCGCCATACTCCTGCCGACCGCTGCAGACGATGGAGATCGCTCGAGTCTCGCCTCTGGGCTGGCGGTACCGGTGGTGGCTCGTGGTCGACGAATCGGGACGGCGACCGCCGAGCGACACGACGGGCAGTGGACGGCGAGAGCCGAGGCGCTCTTCACTGCGATCACCCGGCGCGCTGCAGTCGCACTGGAGAACGCCTACCTGTTCGAGGCGCAGACCAAGGTCACAAACCTCCTCGTGGGGTCGGTCAAGCCCCACCGCCCTCCCATCAGTGACGACATCGAGATCGCCACCCACTATCAGGCCGCGGCGGATGTGACCCGTCTCGGCGGCGATTTCTATGACGTGATCACTTTGAGTCCTTCGGAGTGGATCGTCGTCGTCGGCGATGTGGCAGGGAAGGGAATCGTTGCGGCGGCCAAGGCCGGCCTCATACGGTCGGCAGTCTGGGCGAGCGCCTCGACCGCACAAGACCCTGGAACCGTGGTACGCATCGTCAACCAGTTGCTGCTGGACGACCCCGACCGACCGATGGCCACGCTGCTCGTGGCCAAACTCGTTCTCGGTCCGTCCGGCCTCGAGTACGAAGTCGTATCGGCCGGTCACCCGCCGCCGGCAATCGTCAGCGCCGACGGTTCGGCGGACTTGCTCGACGCGCGCGGAACCCTCTTGGGCTTCACCGAGCGCGTCGAGCTCACCTGCGCCACAGGGACGCTGGAGGAAAGCCAAACGCTCGTGCTCTACTCGGACGGGTTGATCGAGGCGCGGCTCGGCGACACGCAGTTCGGGTTGGAGCGCTTCGAGGCTGCCATCCGGCCAGTCGCCGAACTCGGCGCTGCAGCCGTCGTGCGCGCACTGGCTGCTGCGGTCGACGGCTGGACGGCGGGAACGCCGCAGGACGACGTGACGCTGGTGGCAGTGTCGCCCCGATGATCGATCACGGATCCTTCAGAACGGCCATTGCAGAACTCGATGAGGCTCAGTCCTCTGACATCGTCGCCGACCTCCTCCGCCGGCACTCGGCGCAAGAACTCATGGATGAGCTGCTGGGTCCCACGCTGATCTGGATCGGTGAGCTCTGGGAGAAGGGCGAGTGGACGGTTGCGCAAGAACACCGCGCCACGGCGGTGCTCGCTCGCATCGTGCAGGAGCTGCCGCGCTCCCCCCGGTACGAACGAGGCGAGACGGCCCTCGTGGTAGCGGCCGAGGGCGAATGGCACACCGTTCCCATCGGGATGCTCGACTGTGCGCTCCGGTCCGACGGATTCGACGTGGAGGCCCTCGACGGACCGATACCGGCCGGTCAGCTACTGTCTCTTCTCCACGAGCTGGGCCCACGTGCCATCGTCGTGACGTGTGTGATGACCGCCAACCTCCCGGGCGTGCGCCGCATGGCTCGGGTGGCACGCGACGCCGGGATCCCGGTCGTCGGCGGCGGTCGCGCGCTCACGGCCAACCGGGCCCGCCTGGTCGGCGCCGACGCGTTCGCGGCTCGTGTCGCCGACGTCGGAGCTGCCATCGATGCCACGCCGCGACTCAGCCATGCCGTCCCACCCCTCGGGCATGCCTCGGCCGCCGGATTCGAGTGGATCGAGCCGCGCCTGACGTCGCTCGCCGCCACGATGGTCCGACTGATCGATGGCGACGTTCTCACCCAGACGATCGACGGGGTCTGGATGCTCCGTGCGGCGGCGGCGGCGCTGCTGTGCAATGAACCGGAGATCCTGCGAGATCGGGTCGACTGGCAACGCCGGCGCGAAGCCGTAACCGGTGAATCGGCAGAGTCCATCATCGGTGCCCTCTCGGCGACTCTTGCCGACGGTCCCGCCGCGGTGGGCACACTCTTGAACCGGGCACTGGTCGCCTGAGGACTACTCCTCGGGAGCTTGGTACCGGTGGCCGTGCGGAATGTCGGACTGTGGTCCCAGATAGACGACGACCCGACACTGCGGATCTCCGACCGCGATGCGCTCTTCGAGCACGACCGTCGCCTCACCGGCCGCCCGAGCTGCCATGCCACCGAACACGCTGGAGGTCATGCGGCACAATGCCGGGGCCCGCAACACGGCGTCGCCGAAGGGGCAGCGGCGGTTGGCCAGCACGATCCTGTCGTCTGATGCTTCGAGGACGTAGAAGTCTCCGTGGATGGCCGACTTGAGTCGCACGTACGCATCGCCGAGCTGGGTTGGAGTCAGCTGTCCTGACGTGTCTGGATGCGTTGCCCGATACTCGGCTTCCATCTGGCTGCCGACGTCGACGCCAACCTGGGCGACGGCCGCCTCGGCCGCTTGCGGACCCTCGATCCGTTCGACGCCTTGGGCGAGTTGGACGACCAGGGCCCGCAGGAACGATTCGCGTTCGAATCCGGATGGGCCGGCCTCGTCGAGGCTCGGCAGAACATTGATGGTTCGGCGCGGAGGGTCGAGATCGGGTTGGGCGGCGCGCTCGACGGGTAGTTCGGCTTCGACCGTCGCTCCTTTGCCCTCCTTGGCAGCCACTTCGAGCCGTGCGGCCACGTCGGCGGCGATGGCCAGCCCACGGCCACGGATCGCGTCCGGACCGGGCATGGAAACCGAGGCGAGTTCGAACGAGGAGCCGAGGTCGTGCACCGACAAGATCGGTCGACTGCCTTGCCAGTCGACCGATACCCAAACCGGCCCATCGCCGTGTTCGATGCCGTTGTTGACCAACTCGGCGAAGACCAGGACGGCGGCATCGACCTGCGACGGATCGGCGGCATGCCGCCGCAGGTAGTCGGCGAATTCGTGCCGTAGGTGGGTTGCCCCTGTGCGGTCGTCTGCGTCGAGGTACCAGTCCATGCGCCTACCAGTCTACGGTTGACCGGCGTCGTCTCGCCGGACTCCCCCGACGACGGCGTTCACGACCCGTCGGCGGGCCTCTGGGTCTACGGCGCGTCGAATCTCGGTGCGCATGAGGGCGCGCGCCATGAGGCGACGTGTGGCGCGGTTTGCGGCCAGTCGGTCCAGAACGCTCTGACATCCGTCCGTCATCACGAGGCGCGTCAATCCACGGCGCAGCATCGGAATCCTTCCGGCGAGCACGATGACGCCCGCAAAGATGGCTATCCAGCCGGGAAGGACGGGCAGCACCAGCCCGGCAATGCCGACAGCCAGCGCAGCGATCCCGAACAACAGGTCGAAGAACCACTGCTTGACGTCCCACCGCTCGATCTCGGCGGCGACGTCGGGCGGCACGGCGCCCTCGGCGATGGTGCCTTCCACTCGTGCGTTGGGCACGCTTGCGTGTGGTATCGGTGCGATGGGATACATGTGATCTCCTATTCGGCCGCCAACCGGCGCCCGGTGAGCAGCGAAGCGAGCACGAACAACCCGACGCCTCCGCCGCCGAGAGCGACGAGGGTTCGGAGATCGACGCCGGCACCGCGGAACAGGACGTCTCGCAGGGAATCGAGAGCGTGGGTGATAGGCAGCAGCCACGAGACCATCTGGACCTCGGGGATCAGTCGATCGATCGAGAGGAAGAACCCCGAGAAGAAGATGCTGAGCAGGAGGAGGATCATCGCGGCATTGACCGCCTGCGTGTCGGTCGTGACCACCGACGAGATCACGAAGCCGACGCCGAGCGACGCCAGCACGAGCAGCACCAGGACTGCGGCAAAGGCCCCCACCGACCCGACGAACGGGACACCGAAGCCGAAGAACATCAGGGCACTCAGCGCAGCTGCGATGAGGGCCGACACGCCGAGGTAGCCGGCGTACTTCCCCACGAGCATCTGTGTGGCCCGCAGCGGCGACACCCTGAAGAGCTCGGTGGTTCCCAGGGCGCGTTCTCGTACGAGCGAGAGAGCCGCGAAGGTGATGGCGAGGTGTTGCAGCAACAGGGCGATCACACCCGGCGCGTAGAAGTCGGTCAGATCGAGCTCTACCGAACCGACCAGATCGCTATCGGCGCCGAAGGGGCTGACGAGAATCTGCGGCTCGATCGATCGGAACTCGCGGAGCGACTGGTTCAGTGCCGCCAGGTCCTGTTCGAGCGAACGCGCGGCCTCCACATCGGCCGTGGCGACGTCGAGCGATCCGGCCCGGTCACGAAGGTTCCCGACCGAAGTGGCATCGCGGGAACCGAAGTCTCCCCGTATCGACGTGAGAACGCTGTCCGATGTACCGGTGGTCGATTCGATGGCAGCCAACTGCTCATCGAGCCGTGCCTGCTCCTGACGGGCCTTGGCGGTATCCCCTGCTTCGAGAGCCGTCCGCAGCGCCGTCGCCGTCGCTTCCGCCTCGTCGAGCTGTGTTTCGGCCGATTCCGTCTGGCCTTCGGCCACGAGTTCCTCGAGGATCGATCGATTGACGGCATCGACGGTCGCGTTGGCGACCAGGCGGATCGTGGCCTGCTCGTAGGGATCCAGACGACCGTGCAGCACCTCGAAGACGGCGCGCTCGTTGGCGCGAATAGTCGATTCTGGGTCTTCGGGAACGACCACCACCACATCGATGGCGCCGGAGCGCAGACGGGCAATGGCCTCACGCCGGTCGGCGGTGTGTCCCTCATTGACGAGCGACCCACCCAGCTCCTCGAGACGTGGCGCGATCACGTTCTCGAAGGCCGCCTCATCCGACGTGACGAACATCGTGCGCAAGGGACCGGTCGTCTGTCGGTAACCGGCGCCGAACAGCGCCAGGATGAGGAAAGGAGCGAGCACCAACGTCACCACCAGGCGCGGCTGCCTGGCGATTTCCACGACCTCCTTGCGGAGAAACGCCCACGCGCGCACCCAGGCTTCCCTAGACACGAGCCACCTCGGTCCGCGGTAGCGGATCGGCCGATGACCGATGCCGTTCGATGACCTGCACGAACACGTCGTCGAAGGGGGGAAGATATTGCTCGAAGCCCGTGACGATGTCGGGGCGTTCACCGGCCCACGTTCCAAGGCGCGGCAAGATCTCGGACACATCCTCGACGACGAATCGGACGAGGCGCGGACCCACGATGTCCGACGAGGTCGCTCCTACGAGGATGCCGATCTCATCGACGTCGGACCCGGACGGGAGCCGGGCAAACTCCACGTCGAGCACTTCACCGCCGAAGGCCGCGTTCCGCAACCCTTCCGGCGTGTCGACCAGCAGCAGTCGTCCGTCGGCGAGGACACCGACGTAATCGCAGTAGGCCGCTTCTCCGACGTACTGGGTCGTCACGAAGAGGGTGTGACCCGAATCACGGAGCGCTTCGAAGTGGTCCCACAACTTGCGGCGGAGCACGGGGTCGATTCCGGCCGTCGGCTCATCCAGGAAGATCAGTTCGGGATCGTGCACGAGGGCCGCGGCGAGACTCAGACGTCGCTGCATACCTCCGCTGATCTGTGACACGCGCTTGTGTCTGTCGCCGGCCAACTCGACGAATTCGAGTACCTCCTCGAGGTCGGTGCGGGATCTGCTCATCCCGTAGAGCGATGCCGAGAACCTGAGGTTCTCCCAGACCGAGAGGTTCGGGTAGAGCACCGACCGCTGCGGCATGTAGCCGATACGCCGGCGGGTTTCGGATCGAAACTCCGAGGGCCGCTCGCCGAGCACTTCCACGGTACCTTTGGTCGGTTCGAGGATCGAGGTCAGCAGGCGAACGGTCGTCGTCTTGCCCGACCCGCTCGGTCCGACGAAACCGAAGATGGTGCCTCGATTGATGGCGAGGTCGATGTCGTGGACACCGTCGCCAGAGTCGAACACCTTCGAAACACCATGCATGACGGCGATGGGTGCCTCGCTGGGTGGTGGTGTCGTCATCCGTCCTCTCCGCGTCAGATGGCGCAGTTGCTACCCACTCGTCCGCAATCCGAAACATCGGCCATCGGTGGTTTGGGCCCCGCCTCCCGTGGGTACACACGTGATGGTTCAAATCAGCACCCACCCCAGAGAAAGGACGCCGACGATGACGGCCCTGATCATCCTCACCGTAGGAATCATCAGCGTCCTGGCGGCCGGGGCCGTCAGCCTCGGTCGAGGCGAGGCTGACCCCATCGACCCGACCGCCGAAAAGCGATGGCTCATACGCACGGTCGCCGACCATCCTCGCCTCGCGGCCTTCGTCCAGCGCCGGCTCGATCGCACGCAGGCCGGAGGCCTGCTCCTGACGGTGGGGTTCGTGGTCGTCCTCGCCCTCGCCACATTTGCCGGCTGGGTGTTCGACACGCTCGAGGAATCTCGGGGTTTCGCCGAGTTTGACCAAGCCGTCGCGGAGTTCGGCGCAACCCATGTCTCGCCGGCCTCGGCACGGGTGCTGGACGCGATCACCGACCTCGGTGGAACCGGCTTCGTTGTCGCCTTCTCCATCGCCATCGCCCTCTATGGCTGGTGGCGACACCGCAACCCGCACATCGCCGCGTTCGTGGTCACCGTCGTGGCCGGCCAGGCGATCGTCAACAACGGCCTGAAATGGCTCGTCGAGCGGGATCGACCGGCCTTGGACCAGCTGACCGGTTGGGGTGGATCCGCCTTCCCCTCGAGCCACTCAGCGGCCGCGGCCGCCACGTTTGCGGCAGCCGCCCTCGTCCTCTCCATCGGCAGAAACCGCCGCAGCAGGGCTGTCTTGGCCGCCATCGCAGCGCTGTTGGCCTCCATGATCGGCGCCACCCGCGCGCTCCTGGGCGTGCACTGGTTGACCGACGTCCTGGCCGGCCTGGCCATCGGCTGGGCATGGTTCACGGTGTGCGCGGTCGTCTTCGGTGGCCGCTTCATGGTGTTCGGCGAACCGAAGGACGAAATCGACATAGAAGCCGCCGTCACGGAGAAGGTGCACGCATGACCGTTCGCGAACGACGACCAGAAACGCAATCGACGTCCGAATGGGGACCGTGGCCCGTCCGGGGACGACAGCTCAGCTTCCTCGTGGGCGCCTACCTGACGCTCGTGCTCGTGCTGTGGGGTGTGGGAACGCTCGTCGTGGGCGCGTCCGACACGGCGCTCGGAGAACTCGACCGGTCCGTGTCCCAGTGGATGGTGGATCAGCGTACCGAAGCACTCGATCCGACCTCGGATGTGGCGTCCGGGTTCTCGGATACGGCCACCGTCGTCATCGCCATCGCCGTCCTCGGCGCCGCGTTCGTCTTCACGTGGCGTCACTGGGGCGAGGCTGCCGTCCTGCTGACGGCACTCGGTCTGGAAGTCACGACGTTCGTCACCGCTGCCCACCTCGTCGGCCGCGACCGCCCCTACGTCGAGAAGCTCGATCCCGCCCCGCCCACCTCGAGCTTCCCTTCGGGCCATGTCGCAGCCGCGGTGGCGCTGTACGGCGCCCTGGCCTACATCATCTTCCGACACACCGAGCATCGCCTCGCGCGAGCGGTCGCAGCGGTCATGGCCGTCGGCGCGCCGATCGCCGTCGCCCTGAGCCGGATGTACCGCGGCATGCACTATCTGACCGATGTCACGGCTGGCGCCCTGCTCGGCGCCGCCTGTCTCGCCATCGCCATCTACGTCGTGCGGATGGGCCTTCGCGACCAAGAGGCCGACGAAGAGGTGCTCGCATGAACCTGGCCATCGTCTACAACCCGGCGAGCGCGGAAGCAGAGGTCGAAGCGCTGCGTGAACTCCTCGCCGAGCACGGCATCGAGGCCGGGTGGTTCGAAACCACCGAAGATGACCCGGGGACGGGCCAAGCCAGGCAGGCGCTCGCGGACGGGGCCGACCTCGTCGTGGCGTGCGGCGGCGACGGAACGGTGCGGGCGTGTGCCGAAGCCCTCGCAGGGTCGTCGGGCACATTGGCCGTCATCCCCGCCGGAACCGGCAACCTGCTCGCACGCAACTTCGGTATTCCCACCGATGTCCCCGGCGCCCTCAACACGGCATTGACCGGCGACCGTACGACGATCGACGTCGGTGTCGTCAACGACGAGATCTTCACGATCATGGCCGGAGCGGGCATCGACGCGGCGATCATGGCCAACACGCCGCGCGCCGCCAAGAATGCGGTCGGTTCTCTGGCCTATGTGGCTACAGCAGGCCGAGAAGTGCTCCAGTCGAGTCCGGTGCGAGGCGAGGTTTCCGTCGATGGTCAGGCTTCCTATGACGGGCCTATTTCCACGGTGTTGGTGGCCAACCTCGGCCGCCTGCAAGCCGGCGTCGATCTCATCCCGGACGCAGATCCGGCCGACGGAACACTCGAAGTCCTCGTGCTCGCCGCCGACAGCCTCTCCGACTGGGCCAAGGCCGCCACAGCAGCCGTCTCCGGCGACGAACGTCCTGGAACCGTCGAACGAGCAGCCGGAAGCACCTTCACCATCCAACTCGACGAGCCGCTCCCGTACGAACTCGACGGAGAACCTCGTCCAGCAACCACCCACCTCACCGTCGACGTGCGGTCACGCGCCTTGACGGTGTGCATCCCCCAGGAGCAAGCATGAGCGTCGTCACGCACATACCCGACACGCACGAGCTCGACGGCGAAGACGCCGCCGAGACCCTCGCTCGCGTCGAACGCACCGACCTGTTGCGCGACGCATTCGTGCGTTTCCGCGTGGCCGACGGATTCAGCTACGCCCGGTCGATGGCGTTCCAGCTGGTGCTCACCTTGATTCCTGGAGTGGCGCTCGCCGTGGCCCTTGCTGCGCTCATGGGCGAAGGCCGGCTGCAAAGCGCCCTCCGCTCCATCATCGAATCGCTGGCGGCCGGGCCGGCCGGGGACGTCTTCCTCCGCGTGTTCGATCAGAGCGCCGAGAATGCAGCCCTGAACCGTTACGCCGTCATCGCCACCGCCGCTCTCGCAACCGTCATCGGAGCGGCAACGGCGATGGCCCAACTCCAGCGAGGCGCCTCCCGTATCTATGGGGTGATGTCGGATCGGCCCACGATTCGCCGGTACGCCACCGCGCTGGGGCTTTCGCTCACCATCGGCGTCCTGCTGACCGTGGCGTTCGTACTGCTCGTACTCGGCGGCGGTTTGACCGACTTCCTCGGCGAGACCGTGGCGTGGTGGAAGTGGGGTCGTTGGATTCTCGGTTTCGTGCTCCTCCCCATATCGTTCGCTGCGCTCTACCGGGCGGCGCCCAACCGGCAACAGCCTCGCGTGGCTTGGCTGACCACCGGCAGCACGGTCGGCGTGGTGTTGTGGTTTGCGGTCTCGGCCGCGCTCGCCTGGTACCTCAACGCGAGCACCACCTTTGGTGAGACGTATGGCCCGTTGGCAGGCGTCATCGGAGTCATGCTGTGGGCGCAGCTGTCGAGTATCGCCATTCTCTACGGACTGGCGGTCGCCGCGCAGCTCGAAGCGGAGCGGTCGGGCATCACCGAACCGACCCGTCCCGACCCCACGAACGGGGAGTCGCACTGATGGCCGACGAAATCCGTGATGTGCTCCGTGCCCAGGTCATCGACGGTGTCTTCACGCTGGCCGCGCACGACGCCGGCGCCACCCCGCTCATGACCGACAAGTCCGACGCCAAGGACGCACTCGACGACCTCCGCGTCGAATTGTTCGACCTGCATGAGCTCATGTTCGCCAACGAGGAGCGAAGCCTCCTGCTCGTATTGCAGGGAACGGACGGATCCGGCAAAAACGGGACGATCAAACACGTCGTGTCCGCCATGAACCCGGCCGGCGTGTCGGTGGCGAGCTTCACCGAACCGACTGCCGAAGAACGAGACCATCAC
Organism: Acidimicrobiia bacterium; assembly: GCA_041628225.1. Taxonomy (GTDB): domain Bacteria; phylum Actinomycetota; class Acidimicrobiia; order Spongiisociales; family JAENVV01; genus JBFKPQ01. Next base: position 10,042 of record JBFKPQ010000053.1, read on the forward strand.
TTCTTGTGGCGTGTCGAACGCCAGCTACCGCGCCCCGGCCACCTGGCCGTCTTCGACCGCTCACACTACGAGGACATCCTGGTGCCCATGGCGACGGGAGCGACGACCGAGGACGAACTCGACCAGCGAATCGAAGACATCAACGAGTTCGAAGAGCGCCTCAGCTCGGACGGAACCACCATCGTCAAGTGCCTGCTGCATCTGTCATACGACGAGCAGCGCCAACGTTTCCTACGCCGGCTGGACCGTCCCGACAAGCGCTGGAAGTTCAACGTGAGTGACCTCGACACCCGTGCACGGTGGGACGACTACCAGCGAGCGTACGGACGGGTGGTCGCCGAGACAAACACCGAGGCCGCTCCCTGGTACATCATCCCCGCCGACCACAAGTGGTATCGGAACTGGGCGATCGCCACCCTGCTCGCCGAGACCTGGCGCGACTGGAATCTGGCCTACCCGCAAATCGATCTCGACTTGGCCGAGTTGCGGTCCCGACTGGAGAGCCCCGGATGATCGCCCAGCAATCCCTGGAGAACGACGTGCAGGCCACCCGGCTGCGCCTCGCGGTCGAGACCGTGATCGGACATCAGTTCGTCGATGGCAACCGAATCGATGTCCTGCGCAACGGCGACCAGATCTTTCCGGCCATGCTGGAGGCCGTCGAGCAGGCAACCGAATCGATCGAGTTCGTTACGTTCGTCTACTGGAAGGGCGACATCGCCCGTCGCATGGCGGGGGCCCTGGCCGACCGAGCCCGCCACGGCGTTCGCGTGCGTGTGATCCTCGACGGCTTTGGGACCTTGCCGATGGACCCGGTGCTCATCGACGACATGCGCTCCGCCGGCGTGATGGTCGAACGCTTTCGTCCGATCGTCCGTTGGAAGTTCTGGGAGTCGGACCATCGCACGCATCGAAAGATCCTCGTATGCGACAACCAGGTCGCCTTTACTGGCGGTGTCGGCATCGCCGAGGAGTGGATGGGCGACGCACGCGACCCGTCGGAGTGGCGTGACACCCACTTCCGTATCGAGGGTCCTGCGGTGATCGGCCTCCGCGCCGCATTCCTCACCGACTGGCGCGACATCGGCTTCGGGATCGATCCGATCGACATCGACTTCACTCCCCCGCATCCGGCCGGCTCGGTGCCCATGGCCGTCATCGACGGGTCGGCGCAGATCGGCTACAACGATGCGGAACGAGTGCTCGAATCCCTCGTCGTGGCCGCTGAGGAGAAGATCAACCTGGCCACACCCTACTTCAACCCCACGACCGCCTTCACCGAGCGACTCATCGACGCACGGCGCCGTGGCGTCGGCGTCGACATCCTGATTCCCGGTCCGCACATCGACAAACGCATCAGCCTCGTCATGGCGCGTGAGAAGTACCGGCCGCTCATCCGCGAGGGGATCCGCGTGTTGGAATTCCAGCCCACGATGATGCACGTCAAGTCGCTGACGGTCGATGGCCGGATGGCCATGATCGGCAGTGTCAACATCAACCGCCGGTCGGTCGAAAAGGACGAAGAGGTGGCCGTCGTGGTGCTCGACGACGACGTCGTGGCCCAACTCGACGATCACTTCGCCCACGACCTGGAGCGCTCTGCGTCGGCGGCCGGCTCGGATACGGAACCGAACCCGGGCCATCGACTCGTCGCAAAACTCGTCCATCCAATCCGGCGCGAACTCTGAGGTTTGAACAACCCGAGAACCGGGTAGGCCAAGACGACAAGGAAGTCCCTACAGGAGGATCGTCATGGACATCATCGTATTTCTCGTCGTTGGCCTGATTGCCGGCGCAGTTGCCCGGTTGCTCGTGCCTGGTGAGGACCCCATGGGCATTCTCGGCACCATGATTCTCGGTGTCGTGGGTTCGTTCGTGGGTGGATTCCTCGCCGCGCTCATCTTCAACGGTGAGCTGGCGCTGTCGGCCGCCGGGATCGTCGGATCGATCATCGGTGCCGTGATCGCGCTGCTCGTCTACCGGGCCGCCAAGGCTCGTGGCGTCACGGCCTGACCCAATCCAGCATCAAACCTCGAACGGGGGTGAGTCCTGGACTCACCCCCGTTTCGCGTGCTCGTACGCCTCCACATTTCTTTACCACTAAACACCTGACATCAAGCGTTTGAGCCGCGCCACGGTCGGGTATGAGCATCGTATGGAACCTGCCAGGACCCTGACCATCACCGTGAGCCCGGGACCGGAAGCGCCCGCCGTGGCCCGCCGCGCGGTCGAGGCGTTCCTCGTCACTGCGCCCGTCGTCGACGACGCCCGACTCGTGACCAGTGAACTCGTGACCAACGCCGTCCTCCACGGTTGCACCGAACCGCTCGTGATCCACGTTCGCTCGTTCGAAGACTTCGCCCGCGTCGAGGTGATCTCGACCTCGCCCCCCCGTCCCGGTCGCGGCACCGTGGCCAAACGGCCGCGCGGCGGCCGCGATGGAGGGTTTGGTCTCGCCATCGTCGAGGCGCTCTCTGATGCCTGGGGCATCGAGCAGAACGGGCGTGTGGTCGTCTGGAGCGAGTTCGCGCTCAGGGAGAGAGCGTCTCTCTGAGGTCGTCGAGCGTCTTGCGAAGGATGCGCGAAACGTGCATCTGCGAGATGCCGAGGACCTCGCCGATCTCGCGCTGCGACTTGGCTTCGAAGAACCGCATGTAGAGGATGCTGCGTTCGCGGTCGGGCAATGCTTCAAGGTGGTCGGCGATCGATGCCCGGTCCGCCGATCTTCCCAGCACGTGGTCTACGTCAGGCAGCAGATCCCCGAGGCGCGCCGAACCGTCGTCATCGCCGACCGGCGCGTCCAGCGACGCGGCGCTGTACGCCGAACCCGCATCCATGGCGTCCAGTACGTCTTCTGTCGTCAGGTCGATATGTGTCGCGATCTCCTCGACGGACGGGGACCGTCCGAGGCGCTGCGTCAGAACCTCGATTGAGCGCCCCACCTCCAAGAAGCGCTCCTGGAGACTGCGCGGCACGCGCACCGACCACGCTTTGTCCCGCAGGTGTCGTTTCAATTCTCCGAGGATCGTCTTGGTCGCGAACGTCGAGAATCTGATCTCCCGTTCGACATCGAACCGGTCGATCGCCTTTACGAGCGCGAAGCGGGCCACCTGCACGAGGTCGTCCATTGGCTCTCCGCGGCCCTTGAAGCGGCGCGCGAGTCCGATCGCCAGCCGATCGTACTTCTCGACGATGAGGCGCCGAGACTCGGGCGACGCCCGGTCGGCGAACCAGCCGGCCTCGGTGGCGTCGATCATCCGACCGAAGGGATCACGATGGCATCTCCGTCGAATCGAGCACCGTCGAACAGGGACGCCACGATCGATTCAACGTCGAAGCGGTCGTCCGACAGGGCGCCCTCGCTGATAGGCGCAACCCGCAGGTTCAGTATGCCGGATTCGATCGTACCGGACACGACGACCTCGGTGTCGGGGTAGGCCACCATGGCGGCTGATACCGCCTCGGAGACGGCGAGTCGCAGGTCATCGACGCGCCCTTCTTCCCATCCGGCGGTGCGGGCCAGACTGGCGACGAACAGTCGGGCGGTCGCCACGTGGACCGGATCGGGCGGAATGCGGAGTTCGAAAGGCCCCGCCGGGCCGTCAGGCATCGGCTCGAGCGGACTCGACGGAGTCGAAAGTGTGGAGGTGGCCGTCGACGCCGGTGATGGACAGCAGCTTCGTCACGGGCCCCTCCGCCACCACGAGGCGTAGCGTGCGTTCCGTCTGCGTGGCGCGGTCGTGGGCGGTGAGCAGAACCCTGAGACCCGTGGAGTCGATGAAGGTGACCTTCGACAGGTCCACGATCACGGAGGCGCTCTCCAAGCACTCGCCGAGTTCCTGTTCGAGTTCCGGAGCCGAAGCGAGGTCGATCTCTCCCTGGGCAACGATCAAACAGTCGCTTGCCGTGCGTTGACTGTCGATGGTCAGATGTGTCACGGGACTCCCAATCAAAACGGTGAGGCCGTAGTATACGGATCCCAGATCGTCAGGAACCTCCTTGCCTCCGATACGCGTGACCATGCCGGCCCATCCCGGGTCTGTTCGGGTGCTCCGAACGATGGCAAGTAGGTCGGCCGATCTGGCGGGCTTGGGTTTCGATCGGCTCGAAGACCTCGGACTGGCCGTCGACGAGGCTGCGGCACTGCTCTTGGGGCGAGACGGCGACGCTCTGGTCGCCACGTTCACCTACGGCCCCGGCGAGGTCGGGTTGGACATGAGCCAGCCGGGCGAGGGCGATTGGCCGCCGGACAATGTCGAGGGCTCTCTCGAGCATCTGGTTCTCACTTCGGTGTCCGACGAACTCACTTATCTCGAACGGGATGGTGAACTCGCCGTGTCCCTGAAGGTCTCAGCCAGTCGGGAGAGCTGACGCCGGTTCGACCCCGGTGGTGTTCGCCTCGGTCTCGTCGTCGGCTTCGTCATCGAGGACGAACGGACTGGTCTCTCCGGGCGTCAGCGCGTCGAGCACGCCTTGCAGCGCATATCGCAGCATGAGCATGACCGTGACGAGCAACCCGGTCGAGACGGCGGCGCCGACGAGCACCAGGTAGTAGACGATCTCATACCGTCGCTGAATGCCATCGGCCTCGTCGATCGGGACCGTGAGAAACAGCAGCAGCAACGCCGAACCCGCCAGC